>JBEELT010000036.1:0-16452 GCA_041167995.1 Verrucomicrobiota bacterium
GCAGGGGCCGTCGACGTGGACGATGAGGCCGGCGGCGTCGGAGACCAGGCGGGAGCGCGCGATGAGGTCAGCGACCTGGGCGGACGTCGGCGCCGGCGCGGGGGCGTAGCCGTCGAGCGAAAGGGTGCGGGCGTCGGAGAAGCGCCACTTCTCGTTGTCGCGCGTGGGCATCGGCAGCGACTGGAACGTGTGCCAGCCCTGCTGACGGAGGACGGCGAACCAGTCCTGCGCGCGGAATTGGGTGGTCTCGGCGGACTGCAGGGCAACGTCGAGGACACCGGCGGGGGCGGCGGCGACGGCGTTCATCCGACGGACCCTTCCATCTGCAGTTCGATGAGGCGCTTCAGCTCGACGGAGTATTCCATCGGGAATTCCTTCACCAGGTCGTTGACGAAGCCATTCACGGCGAGCGACATCGCTTCGCCTTCGGAAAGGCCGCGCTGCATCATGTAGAAGATCTGCTCGGCCGAGACCTTGGAGACGCTCGCCTCGTGCTGGACCGAGTTCTTACGGCCGCGGACGGAAATCGCCGGGTAGGTGTCGGTGCGGCTGTGCTCGTTGATGAGCAGAGCGTCGCACTCGGTGTTGTTACGGCAGTTCGAGAGGGTCTTAGGGATATGGACCAGACCGCGGTAGGTCGAACGGCCTTCGCCGACGGAGATGGACTTCGCGATGATGTTCGAGGTCGTATCGTCGGCGGCGTGGATCATCTTGGCGCCGGTGTCCTGGTGCTGTCCGTCGTTGGCGAGGGCGATGGAGAGGACCTCGCCGCGGGCGCGCTTGCCGCGCAGGACCACGCCGGGATACTTCATCGTCAGGCGGGAGCCGATGTTGCAGTCGATCCAGCGGACTTCGGCGTCCTCTTCGGCCACACCGCGCTTCGTCACGAGGTTGAAGACGTTGGCGGACCAGTTCTGGACGGTGATATACTGGATCTTCGCGCCCTTGAGGGCGACGAGTTCGACGACCGCGGAGTGCAGGGTGGCCGTCTCGAACTTCGGGGCCGTGCAGCCTTCCATGTAGGTGACCTCCGAGCCTTCGTCGGCGATGATGAGCGTGCGCTCGAACTGCCCGAAGTTCTCGGCGTTGATGCGGAAGTAGGCCTGCAGGGGCTGGGCCACCTTCACGCCCTTGGGGATGTAGATGAACGAGCCGCCCGAGAAGACCGCGGAGTTGAGGGCGGCGAACTTATTGTCGCCGATCGGGATGACCTTGCCGAACCACTTGCGGAAGATCTCCGGGTGGTCGCGCAGGCCTTCGGTCGGACCGCAGAAGATGACGCCGAGCTTCTCGAGCTCTTCCTTCATGCGGGAGTAGACGGCTTCGGAGTCGAACTGGGCTTCGACGCCGGCGAGGAACTTGCGTTCCGACTCCGGGATGCCGAGGCGTTCGAAGGTCTTCTTCACGTCGTCAGGCACTTCTTCCCAGGTGCGGACGGGCTTCTGGCCTTTGGAGAGGTAGTAGCGGATGTCCTCGAACTTGATGTTCTCGAGGTCGGCCGTGGCCCAGTGCGTGGGCATCGGCATGTCTTGGAAGATCTTGAGGGACTTCTGGCGGAACTCGCGGATCCATTCCTCCTCGCCCTTGACCTTGGCGATGTAGTCTACGGTCGCGGCCGAGAGGCCCACGCCCGCGTCGAAGGCGTAGTTCTCCTCGTATTTGAAGTCGCCCTTTGAGCGATCGACTTCGATCGCTTCGCGCTGGGCCAGGTTGTCGTCGATTTCGGCCATCGGGTTTAGGCGGAGGCGAGTTCGGTTTTCACCCAATCGTAGCCCTTTTCCTCGAGTTCGAGGGCGAGCTCCTTGCCGCCGCTGTGCACGATGCGGCCGTCCCACATGATGTGGACGCGATCCGGGACGATGTATTCGAGCAGGCGCTGGTAGTGGGTGATCACGACGAAGCCCGTGTCCGGTCCGCGCAGGGCGTTGACGCCTTCGGAGACGATGCGGAGGGCGTCGATGTCCAGGCCGGAGTCGGTCTCGTCAAGGACGGCATACTTCGGCTTGAGCATCATCAGCTGGAGGATCTCACAGCGCTTCTTCTCGCCGCCGGAGAAGCCTTCGTTGACGAAGCGGGCGGTGAACTTCCGGTCCATCTTGAGGGCGTCCATCTTGGCGTAGAGTTCGCTGTAGTAGGCCTTGGCGTCGAAGGGCGCGCCCTTGGCCTGGCGGGCGACGATCGCGGCGCGGATGAAGTTGGCGATGGTCACGCCGGGGATCTCGCTCGGGTATTGGAAGGCGAGGAAGAGGCCGGCGCGGGCGATGGCGTCCGGTTCCTGGCCGAGCAGTTCCTGCCCGTCGAGGAGCGCGGAGCCGGAGTGCACCGTGTAGTCGGGATGGCCGGCGAGCACCTTGGCGAGGGTGCTCTTGCCGGTGCCGTTCGGCCCCATGATGGCGTGCACCTCGCCTTTCGGGATGGTCAGGCAGAAGTCCTTCAGGATCGGGCGATCGCCGATCGAGGCGTTCAGGTTCTTGATGACAAGATGGTCGGGCATGGCGGAGGGATTCAAAGGGTGGGGTGGGCGTCGCCGCCCTGGGCGCGGCCGAGGAAGCTGATCTCGATTGCCTCGGAGTCGAAGCCGGGCGGGAGGATTGAGCGGAGGCTCTTGATGACGTCCGCCGGCAGTTCGATGTCGTGGACGCGGCCGGTCTCCTTGTCGCGGAAGTGGGCGTGCGGGGCCAGGTTGGGGCAGTAGCGGGTAGACTCCCGCTCGTGGTTGACCTGACGGACCAGGCCGCAGCCGACGAAGGTCTCGAGGCAGTTGTAGACGGTGGCGAGGGAGAGGCCCGGCATGACCTCGCGGGCCCGGTTAAAGACCTCGTCGACCGTGGGGTGGTCGCGGTCGGCTAGGAGGACGGTGAAGACGGCCTCGCGCTGGGGAGTGACCTTCTGGCCGCTCTTGGCGAGTGACTCTTGGAGATTTTCCCTGTCGTGCTCGGTGAGATTTTGAATCATTCTAAATAGGGAATGAGTTGGAATGAGACTGAGGTGCAATAAGAAACGGCGAAAAAGGGGTCGTTTGTTCGTTTTTCTCGGGCCAGCGGTGATTGGATGGAACAACTAGGCTTTAAGTGCCTCTTATTCATCTGTTTATGTCCTGCATGGCCCGGTGTCGCCCCATCCTTCTCCTGATTCTCTTCGGCTGGCTAACCCCTCGGGTCGACGCCGCCCCTCCTGCGGTGCTGGAAGTCGACAAGGTTTGGTCCGGCCATCCGGTCGGCTTCGCCCTCCTGACCGCCCCGCCTTTCCAATATGTGGCTTATTACGATGCGGAGCGGCGCATGTCCATCGCTCAGCGTCGGTTGGAGTCCGACCGGTGGTCGTACCAACGGCTACCGAGCACGTTAGGCTGGGATTCGCACAACGCGGTGACGCTGGCCGTGGATCGGGCCGGTCAGCTGCACGTCACCGGCAACATGCACGGGACGCCGCTGGTCTACTTCCGCACGACGAAGGTCGGCGACCTCGCCACGCTGACGGCGGCGCCGATGACCGGTGAGCGCGAGCAGCGCGTCACCTACCCGGTCTTTCTCCAGGACCGCGCCGGGCGGCTGGTCTTCCGGTACCGCGATGGCGGTAGCGGGCGCGGCGACGACCTGTGCAACGTGTTCGATGTGGCCACCGGGAAATGGGCCCGCTTGCTGGCGACACCGCTCACCGACGGCCAAGGCAAGCGGAACGCTTACTGCACGCCTCCACTGCTCGGGCCGGACGGCTTCTTCCATATGGCCTGGGTCTGGCGGGACACGCCCGACTGCGCCACCAACCACGACCTGAGCTACGCGAAGTCGGCGGACCTGGCCCGCTGGCGGGATTCCGCGGGGCGCGAGCTGGCCCTGCCGCTCACCCTGCGGACCGGCGAGGTCGTCGACCCGGTGCCGCCCAAGGGCGGGCTCCTCAACACCAATGTCCAAGTCGGTTTCGACACGCGGGCGCGGGCGATCCTGACTTATCATAAATATGACGCGGCCGGCGACCTCCAGGTCTACGCGGCCCGCCGCGAGGACGACGGCTGGACGATCGTCCAGGTGAGCGACTGGCGAGGCTACCGCTGGGAGTTCGGCGGCGGCGGTACGGTCGTCGTGGAGGTCGGGGTGGGCGCGGTGGAGCCGATTGGCGACGGCCAACTGCTGCTCAGCTACCGTTACCCTCGGGGCGCGGGCACCTGGGTGCTCGATGAGCCGACCTTGCGGCTGATTCCCGGTGCCCGCCCGCCCGCGCGCCCCTCGCCGCGTTTCCCCGCTGCGGCGTCGCGCGTGGCCTCCGACTTCCCGGGGATGGGCTTGCGCCAGGCCGACGATGCCGGCGCCGCGGAGGATGGGTCGGTGTACCGGTTGGTCTGGGAAACCCTCGACGCCAACCGCGACCTGCCGCGCCCCGTTCCTTGGCCGGGACCGTCGGTCCTGCGCCTAGTCCGCGGGGAACTCCCGAAGTAGCCTCAGTTCATCCCTGGCTCCGACGTCCGGTCGCCCAGGTCGTCGATCGCGCGTCGAGCGTCGAGCCGCGCCAGTTCGTCCGCCACGGCGCGGAGGCGCCGTTCCTGGGAGAGGCATTCGAGCAGGGTGCGCCGGACCGAGGGCTCCTCGACCAGGTGGCCCGCGGCGGCGTCGGCCAAGGCGCCGGGTTGGTTCGTGAGCCCGCGCAGCCGGTCCAGCAGGGGTTGGGCTTCGGCACCTAGGTCGCCGACCAGACGTTCGGAGAGGGCGAGGATCCGGGCGACCTCCCGCATGGTCACGGCGGCCGGCGCCAGGGCCTCGTCGACCACCGGGGCGATCTCGATCCGCGGGTAGGGGGTGCGGCGTTGGACCTTGATCACGCGCGCGCGGCGCAGTCCTTCCAGCACCAGGTGCGAGGTGCCATCGGCCAGTTCGACGTGCCCGACGATGCGGCCCACGCAGGTGAAGGGACAGGGCGGCTCGTCGTTCTCCGGCGAGAGGCTTTCCTCATCGAGCTGCGACACCGCGAACATCCGGTTACCCGCGAGGGCGTCCTTGAGCATCTTGCGGTAGCGCGGCTCGAAGATGCGCAAAGGCAGCAGTTGCTGCGGGAGCAGGACGCAGTTGCCGAGGGTCATGACCGGGACGACGACGGTGGGGACCATGCCGTCAAATTGGGCGGGTCCGTCGTCGCCGCAAGCGGGGGGCTGCTTTTCCGGCTTACTTGCCCTTGGCCTTCACCGGTGTCACCGGGAAGATCGGGCTATCGAAGCTGGCGAGGTCCTGCGGCTTGGCGGCGCCGGTGCGCCTCACGGTGCCGAGCCAGGTCGGGTTGAAGGGGCCGACGAGGTCGACCTTCAGGTCGGGCGTGATGGCGGCCTCGAGGCCCGTGGTCCAGAAGCAGGCATTCACCAGCATCCGCCGGAAGCCGTCGTTGGCGAGGTCGCCGGAAGCGCCGTAGGTGGAGGTGAAGACGCGGCCTTCCTTGCCGGTGGCGGACTTATAGGTGCGCACCCAGGCGCCGGGCATGGGCTTCTTGGCGGCGTCGACCGGCGAATCCGGTTTCATGCCGTTGAGCGGCTGGGCCATCGCGAGGACCGTGCTGCCTTCGATTGGGTTGGCGTTATAGGCACCGATCTCGGCCCAGGCATCCTTCACGCCGCGCAGCACCGGGTGCGCCGCTTGCGCGGCTACCAGGTCGAGGCGCGTGCTCGACTTGTGGTTCGGGCCGTAGTGGCCGACCCAGGTCTCGCCTAGGATCTGACGGCCGAAGCCGCCCTTGTAGTCTTCGCCCTTGTAGTCGAAGGAGTATTTGTAGAGCGGGCTGTCCTTGGCGTAGCGGAAGCCGTGGGTCGCGGTGCGCAGGCCGATGACCGCGCCGCCGCGCTGCAGGTAATCGAGGATCGGCTGCATCTGCTCGACGGGGATGGACTGGAAGCGCGTGAAGATGACCAGCAGGTCAGCGTCCTTCAGTGCTTCGGTGCCGGGGATGTTGCTGGGGTTCCCCAGCGCGATGTTGCCGGTCTTCGGGTCGATGCCGAACAGCACCGTGCAGGTGAAGCCCTGGTGCTTGGCGAGGATGCGCGCAAGCTGCGGCAGGGCCTCCTCGGACTTGTACTCATGGTCGTTGGCGATGAGCACGACCTTCTTGCCTTTGCCGGGGCCTTCGGTGCCGACGTAGGTCAGTGGGGCATCCGCCGCGCGGGCCGTGAGGGCGAGCAGGGAAAGGCAGAGAAGGGCGAGGGGGCGCATGGGCGGGATTAAGGACGGGAATAGGGGAAGGACGAGGAAAGAGTGGGGGAGCGAGTACAGAGTACTGATTACGGAGTACAGAGTAAGGAGTACTCCGTAATCCTCACTTCCCCTCCCCCCTCACTGCCACTGATCCAGGAACAGTTTCTTGGGGTCGGGTTTTTCCGCCTCTGCGAAATAGACCGCCATGCGCAGGGCGGGCAGGTAATGCGCGGGCGGCGGAGTCTTGGTCCGGGCCATGATTTCGGCCAGCAGGCTCTCGGGTGAGCGTCCGGCCAGTTGGTCGATGCGCGCATACCCGGCGTCGAGCAGGTCACGGGCGACCTCCACCGGGAAGCGCGTGATGCGCATGAACGGGCTGCAGACAGCCGTACGTCGCCGCTCGGCCGCCCGTTCTCTCGCCGCCTCGTCCACGCTCAGAGGCGGGCGAGGATCGCCGCGCCCATGGCCTTCGTGCCCACGGCCTTGCCGCCGCCGGCGATATCCGCGGTGCGGATGCCTTCGGCGATGGTCTTCTCGACCGCGAGCTCGATGGCCTTCGCTTCGGCTTCGAGGCCGAAGGAATGGCGGAGCATCAGGGCGGCGGAAAGAATCTGGGCGCAAGGGTTGGCTTTATCCTGGCCGGCGATGTCCGGAGCGGTGCCGCCCGAGGGCTCGTAGAGACCGTAGCCGTAGCCGTGGCGGTTGCGGTTCGCGCCGAGGGAGGCGGAGGCCATCATGCCGAGGGAGCCGCAGATCACGGCCATCTCGTCGGACAGGATGTCGCCGAACATGTTCTCGGTGAGGAGGACGTCGAACTGCGCGGGCTTGAGGACGAGCTGCATTGCGGCGTTGTCGATGTACATCACCGTGAGGGCGATGTCCGGGGCGGTGGCCTTGAGGCGCTCGGCGACGACCTTGCGCCAGAGGACGGACGTCTGGAGGACGTTGGCCTTGTCGACGAGGGTGATGTGCTTGCGGCGGGCGCGCGCGGTCGCGATGGCGACGTCGGTGATGCGTTCGATCTCCGACTTACGGTAGACCATGGTGTCAATGGCTTCGATGTCGCCGTCGGCGAGGGTCGTGGTGGATTTCGGGCCGAAGTAGAGGCCGCCGGTGAGCTCGCGGATGCAGACCATGTCGACGCCGTTCGGGATGCGGTCGGGCCGGATCGGAGAGGTGTCGATGAGGTTCTTCAGCAGCAGGCCGGGGCGGACGTTGGCGTAGAGGGTGAAGTGCTTGCGCAGGGGCAGGAGCGAGGCGCGCTCGGGCTGCTCGGCCGGGGGAAGTTTCTCCCACTTCGGGCCGCCGACGGAGCCGAAGAGGATGGCGTCCGCGGCGCGGCAGGCCTCGAGGGTCGAGTCCGGCAGGGCCTTGCCATGGTTGTCGATCCCGGCGCCGCCCACGTCGTGGGTGGAATGCTCGAGGGTATGGCCTGACTTCTTCAGGACGGCCTCGAGGACGGGCAGGGCGGCGGCCATGACTTCGGGGCCGATGTAGTCGCCAGGCAGGACGGCAATCTTCAGGTGCATAAGGGAGAGGGCGGGGAGTAAAGGGGAACGGCGGCGCGGAGGGCAAGGAGAAGCGAGGCTCAGGGGTGTCGAAAATCGTCCCGCCCGGGGTTGCCAACGCGGCCGACGGGACCCTAGTCTCCGCCCCCCTCGTCTCCTGCCATGTCCACCCAACCTCTCGTCATCGGTAAATTCTCCCTCGGCATGGGCGACCGCTTCGCCCACGAAGCCGAAGCCCAGCTCGCCGCCTGCCTGGCGGCCCGGAAGTTCGGCGTCGAGATCGTGCCAGTCTGGAACAAGTCCAACCGCGAGCACAACATCATCGGCTCCGAGCCGACCAGCACGCGCGCCGCGGCCGACGCCGCCGTGAAGGCCCTCGGTTGGACCGCCCCCTACTTCCTCGACGCCGACCACATCGGCCTGAAGACCGTCGACCGTTTCGTCGGCGTCTCCGACTTCTTCACCATCGACGTGGCCGACTTCATCGCCCAGCCGGCCGATTCCGCCGCCGTCCAGACCTTCGTCGACCGCCATCCCGAGCTCGTCGGTACGCTCACCCTCGCGGGTATCGACCGTCCGTTCACGATCACCCGCGCCGACGTCGAGCGCACGGCCGCCAAGTTCCTCCTGGCGGTCCAGGAGGCCGGCAAGGTCTACCGCCACATCGTCTCCGTCAAGGGCGTCGGCCGTTTCGTCCCCGAGATCTCGATGGATGAGACGGACAGCCCCCAGACCCCGCCCGAGCTGCTCGTCATCCTCGCCGCCATCGCCGACGAAGGCGTGCCGATCCAGACCATCGCGCCAAAGTTCACCGGCCGTTTCAACAAGGGCGTCGACTACGTCGGCGACCTAGCCCAATTCGAACGCGAGTTCAACGACGACCTCTGCGTCATCGCCCACGCGGTGAAGCAGTACGGCCTGCCGGCCAACCTGAAGCTCTCCGTGCACAGCGGCAGCGACAAGTTCTCCATCTACCCGGCCATCCGCCGCGCCCTCGCCAAGCACGGCGCCGGCGTCCACGTGAAGACCGCGGGCACCACCTGGCTCGAGGAAGTCATCGGCCTCGCCGAAGCCGGCGGCGCCGGTCTCGCCCTCGCCAAGGAGATCTACGCCGAAGCCTTGGCGCACATGGACGAGCTCTGCCAGCCCTACGCGACGGTCATCGACATCGACCGTTCCAAGCTCCCCGCCGCCGCCGTCGTCAACGGTTGGACCAGCGAGCAGTTCGTCGGCGCCCTGCGCCACGACCAGAAGAACCCGCTCTACAACGCCAACATCCGCCAGCTCATCCACGTCGGCTTCAAGGTCGCCGCCAAGATGGGTCCGCGTTACCTCGAGCAGCTCAAGGCCTGCCGCGAGTCCTGCGCCCGCAACGTCACGGGCAACCTCCTGGAGCGCCACATCCGTCCGCTCTTCCTCTAAGCGTCCCTTTCGGCTTCCCCCGGCGGGGGAGTAGGCTAGTTTCCCGGGATGGCCCACCCCCGGCTAGCCTTCCACCTGCGTGCCTCTTTCGGGCTCGCGCTGACGGGGTTGGTCGCGGTCGCTTCCGCCGCGGTGGATTTCACCCGGGAGGTCCGGCCGATCTTGGAGGCCCACTGCCTGAAATGCCACGGGCCGGAGAAGCAGAAGGGTGGGTATCGGCTTGATGCCAGCCAGGTCGCCCTGCACGGAGGCGAGTCGCATGCGCCGAACATCGTGCCGGGTCAGCCGGAGAAAAGCCCGCTGCTGCGTTTCATCGCGGGGGCGGAGCCGGAGATGCGAATGCCGCCGAAAGGGGCCCTGCTGACGGCGACCGAGCAGGCCACCCTGCGCGCCTGGATCGCCGAAGGCGCGGTCTGGCCCGCCGCGGGCGACGTCGCCGTGGCGGATCAGCGGGACTGGTGGGCGTGGCGTCCGCTCCGGCGGCCCGAGGCTCCCGCGGAGGGCTCGGCGGCGATCGATCATCTCGTGCGCGCAAAACTCGCCGCGCAGGGTCTGAAGCCTTCGCCGATGGCCGGCGCCGCCACCCTGATCCGCCGCGTCACGCTCGACTTGACCGGCTTGCCGCCGACCCCCGAGGAGGTCGCCGCCTTCGTCGCCGACCCGTCGCCCTCGGCCTACGAGCGCCTGGTCGATCGCTTGCTGGCGTCTCCCCGCCATGGCGAGCGCTGGGCCCGGCATTGGCTCGACGTCGCGCACTACGGGGACACGCACGGCTACGACAAGGACAAGCCGCGGGACCATGCGTGGGCTTACCGCGACTACGTCATCCGGGCCTTCAACGTGGACAAGCCCTACGCCCGTTTCGTCCAGGAGCAGGTGGCGGGCGACGCGCTCTTCCCGGGGACGCGCGACGGCGTCGAGGCGCTGGGTTTCCTCGCCGCCGGCCCGTGGGATTTTATCGGCCATGCGGAAGTCCCCGAGACGAAGGTCGACGGGAAGATCGCCCGGCATCTCGATCGGGATGATATAGTGGCGAGCACGCTCGGGGCCTTCGCCAGTCTCACCGTCCAATGCGCGCAGTGCCACCCGCACAAGTTCGACCCGGTCAGTCAGGAGGATTATTATAGCCTGCAGGCGGTGTTCGCCGCCCTCGATCGCACGGACCGGCCTTATTACCTCGACGACGCCACCAACGCGCGGGCGGAAGCTCTGCGCCGTCGGCAGACGGAGCTCGCCGCGCGGAGCGCCGGGCTCGAGGGTCCGGCCGTCGCCGCGGCCGGCCCGGCCTACGCGGCCCTGACCAAGCGGCTCGAGGGGGTGTCGCGCACGGCGGCGGCGAAGGCGGGGAACCCGACCCCGGATTTCGGTTATCATGCCCGGATCTCGCCGCGCGCCGACGCGACCAAGTGGGTGCAGGTCGACCTCGGTCGGCGGGTCGAGCTGGCCGAGGTGGTCCTCGCCCCGTGCTACGATGATTTCAATAACATCGGCGCCGGCTTCGGTTTCCCGGTGCGCTTCAAGATCGAGGTGAGCGACGACCCGGAATTCTGCGAGGGGGTGCAGCTGGTCTGGCGCGGTCACGACCAGACCTACATGGCGGACTTCCCGAATCCCGGGCTGACGCCTTACGTGGCCAAGGTCGATCCCGAGGACGGCATCGCCGGTCGCTATGTCCGCCTGACGGCGATCAAATTGGCCCCGCGCAAGGGCGATTACATCCTGGCGTTGGCGGAGCTGGAGGTCCGCACCGCGGACGGCAGGAACGTCGCCCAGGGTCGTCCGGTGCGCTCCTTGGACGCGGTCGAGGCCCCGCCGCGGTGGCGGCCGGCCAACCTCACCGACGGCCTCGCGCCGGTCCGTCCGTCCGCGGACGAGGTGACGAAGCTCCGCGCCGAACGCGACGCCTTGCTGCGGTCGGCGATGCCCGCCGCCGCGGTTGCCGAGCTGGGCGCGGTCCGGGCCGAGGCCGCGCAGGTCGCGGCTGAACTGGCCCGCTTGCCGAAGCCCGCGCTCGTCTACGCCGGCGGCATCCACCGGGGCAGCGGTACGTTCGTGGGCACGGGCGCCCAGGGCGGCCAGCCCCGCCCGATCTTCCTGCTCGCCCGCGGGCAGGTCACGCAGCCGGTGCGCGAGGTCGGCCCGGGCGCGGTCGCGGCCTTCGATTTCGCGCCGGCGCGCTTCGCGTTGCCGGCCGGCGCGCCGGAAGGGGAGCGGCGGGCGGCCCTGGCCCGTTGGCTCACGCACCCGGATAACCCGCTGGTCTGGCGCAGCGTGGTCAACCGCGTCTGGCAGCACCACTTCGGCCGGGGGTTCGTCGAGACGGCCAACGACTTCGGTCGCAACGGTTCACCGCCGACCCATCCGGAGCTGCTCGATTGGTTGGCACGCGATTTCCGCGACCACGGCGGTTCGCTGAAGCGCCTCCATCGGCAGATCGTCCTCAGCGCGACCTACCGGCAGTCCTCCGCGGATGACCCGGCCTCGAGCCGCGTCGACGCCGGTAACACCTGGCTATGGCGGCAGCAGCGCCGGAAACTTGAGGCCGAGGTGCTGCGAGATGCGGTCCTGCAGGCGACGGGCAAACTCGACCTCACGATGGGTGGACCCGGTTGGCGCGATTTCGTGGTGGAGCGGCCGGAGCATTCCCCGCATTACCGCTATGACCTCGCCGATCCGGCGGACCCGCGGACCTCCCGTCGTTCGGTCTACCGTTTCGTGGTGCGTTCCCAGACGCAGCCGTGGATGACCTCCCTCGACTGCGCCGACCCGTCGATGCGGGTCGACAAGCGAAACGAGAGCCTCTCGGCGCTCCAGGCGCTGGCGTTGCTGAACAACGGATTCATGCTCACGCAGGCCGGCTTCCTCGCTGAGCGGGTCAGCCGCGAGCGGCCCGACCTGCCCGCGCAGGTCGACCGGGCCTGCGCGCTGGTCCTGGGGCGGCCGCCGACCGTCGCGGAGCGCGCCCGGTTGCTGGCCTACGCCCGCGCCGAAGGGCTCCCGGCCACCTGCCGGGTGCTGCTCAACCTCAACGAATTCGTCTTCGCCGACTGAACCGATGAGACGCACCTCTCCCTTCCATCGCGCCGTGGCGCCGTCGCTCGGTCGTCGCGAGTTCCTCTGGCGTTCCGGCGGCGGGCTCGGCGGCATCGCCCTAGCGGCCTTGCTCGGGCGGGACCAGGCCCTGGCCGCCCCCGGTCAACTCGGCGGCGTCCTGCATCGCCCGGCCAAGGCGAAACGGGTCGTGCAGTTCTTCATGGCGGGCGCCGCCAGCCATCTCGACCTTTACGACTTCAAGCCGGAGCTGGTGAAACGCCATGGTCAGCCGAGCGACTTCGGCGAGAAAGTGGAGGCGTTCCAGAATGGGCTGGGGCCGTGGATGCGTCCGTTCTGGGATTTCCAGCCCTATGGTCGCTCCGGCAAGCGGCTGAGCGAGGTCGCCGCGCCGCTGGGCGACGTGGTCGACGACCTTGCCTTCGTGCACAACATGGTCGGCAAGTCGGGGGTGCACAGCGCCGCGACCCTCCTGCAGTCGACGGGTTTCCCCTTGCCTGGTTTCCCGGGCGCGGGCTGCTGGGTCAGCTACGCGCTCGGTTCCGAGAATGACAACCTGCCGTCTTTCGTGGTGTTGCCGGACCACCGCGGCTTCGCCTCCAACGGGGTCAAGAACTGGGACGCCGCCTTCCTGCCCGCGCAACACAGCGGCACGGTCATCCGGCCCGGCGCGGACAATCCCGTGGAGGATCTTTTCCCGGGCAAGGCCGCCGCGTGGCTGCGTCCCGAAGGCGAGGCCGCGGCCCAAGCCGTGCTGGCCGAACTCAATCGCGGGCATGCGGCCGAGCGACCGGGCGACCAGCGCCTGGAGGCGCGGATCCGCAGTTATGAGCTGGCCGCCCGCATGCAGCTCGCGGCGCCCGCGGCCCTCGACCTGAAGGCGGAGCGGGAACATGTGCTCAAACTCTACGGGCTGGAACGTGGTCCGCAGGTCTGGGACAAGAACATCAACGAGGCCGAGGAGACCTTCGTCTTCGGTCAGCGTTGCCTCGCGGCCCGTCGCCTGTTGGAACGCGGCGTGCGCTTCGTTCAGGTCTGGAGCGGCAACGACAACGGGTTCCCCCGCCGCAACTGGGACTCCCACGAGGATGTCCGCCGGGATCATGGCCCGCTCGCCTTGGGGATGTCCCGCGGCATCGCCGCGTTTATCAAGGACCTGAAGCAACGCGGGCTCTTCGACGATACGCTGATCCTCTGGACCACGGAATTCGGACGCATGCCCTCCTCGCAGGGCGGCAAGGGCCGCGACCACAACCCGTTCGTCTTCACGAACTGGCTGGCCGGGGGCGGCATCAAGGGCGGCGTGACCCACGGAGAAAGCGACCAGTGGGGTTACAAGCCGCTGGACCGGGCCAACCCGACGCAGGTTTACGACGTGCACGCGACGATGCTCCATCTGCTGGGCATCGACCACACGCGCCTGACGTTCCGCAACAACGGCATCGATCGCCGGTTGACCGACGTGCACGGGAACGTCGTGCGCGAACTGCTGGCCTGAGGTTCAGCCTTGGCGGCGGCGGAGATGCTCGATCAGGGCGCCCAGTCCGAGGCAAAGGCCGAGGGCGGCGAACTGGTAGACCGGCAGGAAGAGGAAGGTCAGCGCTTCCAGCGCGTCGGGCTTGATCAGGCGGAACGCGAGCTGCGCGTAGTACCAGCAGCTCGCCAGCGCGAGGAGTTCGAACAGCAGGCAGGCGACATGCATCGGCGTCTCTCGACAACGGGACGCGGCGGCGCCGACCGCCACGAAAGGCGTCAGCGGGACCAGCAGCACCGCGCCCAGGAAGATCAAGCCTCCGAGGTCGAAATTGCCCGGCCCGTCGAGGCCCTGGGCCAGGTACTTGAGCGTCAGGCCCAGGGCGGTGAGGCCGCCGAGCCCGGCGCCGATGATCGCGAGTCGTCCCAGAAGGGTGGGGGCGGGAGCCGGAGGCAGGGGTGGTGGCGTGGGGGCGGTCACCGCGTCATCTTGGCTTAGGGGCAGCCTAGTCGCCAATGAAATCGGCCCAGATCGCCGCTTTAAGGGGGCGGCTCGACCTTGTGGCAACTTTTCACCCTACTCGGGTGTATCTTCCTGCATACCATGCGTTGCCTGCTGCTCCTCCTCGCCGCCACCCTCGCCGCCGCGGACCGCCCCAATATCCTCTTCATCGTCGCCGACGACCTGGGCTACGCCGACGTCGGGTTCCACGGCTGCAAGGATATCCCGACGCCGCACCTCGACGCGCTGGCGGCCGCGGGCGTGCGATGCACGAACGGTTACGTCACCGGTCCTTATTGCTCGCCCACGCGCGCCGGCCTGCTCACCGGTCGCCAGCAGAATCGTTTCGGCCATGAGTTCAACCCCAACGGGGCGAACGGGCTGCCTCTGACCGAGGGAATCCTGCCGGAACGCCTCGGCAAGGCGGGCTACGTCACCGGGATGGTCGGCAAGTGGCACCTGGGGTCGCAGCCTGCGCAAACCCCGCCGAGCCGCGGCTTCGCCGAGTTCTTCGGGTTCCTCGGCGGCGCCCATAGTTATTTCAACGCCGGTGGCTTCCTGCGCGGCGACCAGCCCGTGAAGGAGATGGATTACGCCACCGATGCCTTCGGCCGGGAAGCCGAGGCCTTCGTCCGCAAGCATGCCGATCGCCCCTGGTTCCTCTACCTTCCCTTCAACGCCGTGCACACGCCGATGGACGCCACCGACGCCCGTTTGGCGAAGTTCGCGGCGATCCCCGACAAGAAGCGCCGGACCTATGCCGCGATGCTGTCGGCGATGGACGACAGCATCGGCCGGGTCCGCCAGGCGCTGAAGGAGAGCGGTCAGGAGGGACGCACGTTGATCTGCTTCATCAGCGACAACGGCGGCCCGACCATGAACGGCACCACGACCAATGGCTCGGTGAACGCGCCCTTCCGTGGTTCCAAGCGCACCACCCTCGAGGGCGGCATCCGCGTGCCGTTCCTCGTGGCTTGGCCCGACCAGCTGAAGCCGGCCGTCTATAATCCTCCAGTAGTGCAGCTCGATCTCCATGCCACGGCCTTAGCCGCCGCCGGCGTGGCCGTCGGGCCGGAGGCGAAATTGGAAGGGGTCGACCTGCTGCCCTATTTTTCTGGCACGAAGAAGGCTGCGCCGCATGACGCGCTCTATTGGCGTTTCGGTGCGCAGATGGCGATTCGCCAAGGCGATTGGAAGCTTGTTCGCTACGATGGGAACGCCGACACGAACACGGGCAAGCGCCAGCCGGTCAGCGCAGTGAGGCTCTACGACCTCTCGAAGGATGTCCACGAGGACAAGGACCTCACCGCTGAGCAGCCGGAGAAGGTCAAGCAGCTGCAGGCCCTTTGGGACGAATGGAACCGGAGTAATATCAAGCCGCTGTGGGGTGCCGATTTCGCGGACAATGATGGGGCGGAACCCGGCGCGGCGAAGAAGAAAAAGGCCGCGAAGTAATTCACTTCTTCTTACCTGCGGGCGAGGCGGCCCCGCGCGCCGCGCCGTTGTCTGGCGGCATGGTCCGGTGCCAGGCTAGTACGGCCCGGGTTAGCCGCTCGACCGTAGTCGGTTCCGTGGCTGCGAGGTCGCGGCTTTCGCCAGGGTCGCGCTTAAGGTCATAGAGCAGCGGTTTTGAGCCATCATACTCGCAGAGGAGTTTCCAATCGCCGTCGCGGATCGCGAGGTCGGGCGCTGGATTGGGGAGGGCGGGGGCCCATGTCTTGCGGTCCGGCGGTCGGCTCCAACAGAGGGGTTCGGTGTGTGAGGATGTAGCCTTGCCGAGTAACGTGGCGGAGAGGTCCTGCCCGTCTAGTTTTGTTGCGGCATCCGGCTTCGCGCCCGCGAGTGCGGCGAGTGAAGGGGCGAGGTCGATGCCGGCGAAGACGGATGTAGCGTTGCGTTGGCCGACCTGCGCTTTCGCCATCAGCCCGGGGGCCCAGACGACGAGCGGAGAGCGGATGCCCCCTTCGTAGAGTTGGGTTTTGCTGCCGCGGAAGGGTCCCGCGCTGCCTGCACCGGGCTCCGGGCCATTGTCCGAACACACCACCACGATGGTGTTGTCGCGTAGGGCGGGATCATTGCGTACCCGATCGAGCACGCGGCCTAACTGTTGGTCCATTTCCGCCAGCACGGAAAGGTAGAGACGTTGCTTGCCGGGCGTCCATTTTTCCAACGGCGGGAAGTAGGGGCTGTGCACGTCGTCAGTCCAGAGGTTGACGTAAAACGGCTTTTGCTTGGTGGCAGCCTCATCGATGAAGCGCACGGCGGCGTCTGCGTAGCCAGTGGTAATCTTGGCCCGATCCATCCAGGTGACGGGTCCGCCGAGGCG
>JBEELT010000037.1:0-16294 GCA_041167995.1 Verrucomicrobiota bacterium
GTTCTACCCCCTCGGAGTCCTCGGTCAAGCCCCCTTTCCGACGGCTTGCGCCCCATGCCAAGGGCTGATTGGGTGCCCGGATGCCCGGCTTCCCCGCCCTTTTCCTCGACCGCGACGGCAACCTGATCGAGGACCACCATCATACATGCCGTCCGGAGCAGATCCAGCCGATCGCCGGGGTGAGGGAGGCTTTGGCCGCCTGCCTGGCCGCGGGTTACCGCCTTTTCATCCTGACCAACCAGAGCGGCATCGGTCGGGGGTTCTTCACCTGGGACCAGTACCGCGCCTGTAACGCCCGGATGCTCGAGCTACTGGCTTTGCCGGCTCCGGGCATCCTCGAGATCAAGGCCGCGCCGGAGCGCCCGGATGAGCCCAGCGAGTACCGCAAACCCAGCCCGAAGTTCATCCTCGAGATGGTCGCGCGACATGACCTCGACCGGGCGCGTTGTTGGATGATCGGAGACCGAGTCACCGATTGGGACGCCGGACTCAACGCGGGCATTCGCTCCTGCGCGGTGCGTAGCGGGGCTCCGTTCACCCCCGAAGCCGAGGCTCAGGCCGCGGCCCGCGGCGTGCGCTTCCATCGGGATTTCCCGACCTTCGTGCGCGTCGAACTGGGACTTTAGCCAATAAAAAGGGACGAACCCGGAGGTTCGTCCCTTTGTGCAGATCAGCGTGAGCTGATTAGGCCTTCGGCTTTTCGTCGGGGCAGCTGGGGCACTTCTTTTCGCCGTCCTTCTTGGCGGGAGCGGCCGGAGCTTCCTCCGCGGTGGCCGGGGCAGCCGGAGCGGCCGGGGCGTCCTTCTTGTCCTTGTCGCACTTCTTGGGGCAATCATCCGAGGTCAGGTCGACCAGAGCCTTGGGCTTCTCGGAAGGGCAGGGGCACTTTTCGCCGTCCTTCTTGGCCGGGGCTTCTTCCTGCTTGGCAGGCTCAGCCTTCTTGGCCGGGTCAACGACCGGGGCGGTGGCGGGGGCAGTCGGGGTGGCCGGGTGGTCCTTCTTTTCGCACTTGCCGCAGTGAGCGGAAGCGACGGCCGTGGAGACGGCGAGGGCGCAGGTGAGTGAGAGGAGCTTGATGAGCTTGGTCATAGGAGGGACCTTTAAAATGACTGAAGTCGGTCGACTGTCAACGGGCTTGGAGGTTTCTCGCTTCGGGCGTTTACCTCACTTTCTCCCTTAACTCTCCGAGTTTCGGACCGAGTTGGGTTAAGCCGGACCCAGGCAGCCACTGGCTTCCGCTGGTGGTTTCAAAGATTAGGGCGGCATTAAAGCATTTAAGTCCTTTAACGATAAACACTTGAGACATTTCCGCCTTCCTCTTGGCGGAAAAGACAATGGGTCCGTCGAGCGGGGTCGATTCCACCCACAGGATGACATCAGGATCGGCGTGGGCCAGGGTCTCCCAGTCAAGCTTGACCCAGTTGCCTTTTGCCAAGGCGGAATGGAAGCCTGCGCCATGCATCGGGAGTGCGAGGTAACTGTCCGGCCCGGCCATCATGCCGTCCCAGATGATGAGCAGCTTGCGTGGAAGGCGGTCGGGGATGCGTTCGAGGGGCTGGGTCCACCGTTGGATTTCCACCGGCGATCGGCCGACGGCCTCACCGATGAGACGGATGTCCCCGAGCACGCACGACGCGCTTTCCGGACCCAGGACCATGACCTTCAAGCCGGCCCCGCGGCAGCGCTCCGCCCAGAGCGGATTCGAGGTACGCGGCAGGATTACCAGATCGGGTTTGGCGCGCAGCAGCCGCTCGAGGTCTGGGTTGAAGACATCGCAGTCGCGCACGGCCGGGTGCGCCGCCGGCAGCGGACACCAGCGCGTGGCGGCGACGATCTTATCTGCGGCGCCGAAGTCGACCAAGGTGCGGGTCGCGCCGGGGCTGTAGCTAGCGATGCGCTCCGGCGCGGCGGTCGCGAGCCAGGCCGTTCCGAGCAGCGTGAGCGTGGCCAACCAGCGACGCATCAGGCCGAGAGCAGGCGGGCGAGGCGCACCGCCGAGTCGAAGCTGCCACGGTCCGCCCGCCCGGTGCCGGCGAGCTCGTAGGCCGTGCCGTGGTCAGGGCTGGTCCGCACATGTTTCAGGCCGAGGCTGAGGTTGGCCGAGGTCGCGAAGTCCACCGTCTTCAAGGGCGCGAGGCCTTGGTCGTGGTAGCTCGCGGCGACCGCGTCGAACTCGCCCTGCAGGTGGCGGTGGAAGACCGTGTCGCCCGGCAGCGGGCCGCTCACGTCGTGGCCCTCGGCGCGCAAGGCCTCGATTGCCGGGCGAAGGACGGCGTCATCCTCCTTGCCGAGCAGGCCGCCTTCGCCGGCATGAGGGTTGAGCCCGCAGACGGCGATGCGCGGGCGGGCGTCGCCGAGCTTCGTGCGCAACGCGATCAGCGCTCGCACGGTGCGACGGACCGCGGCGGCGTCGAGCGTGCGCGGAACGTCCGCGAGCGGCAGATGCCAGGTCGCCAGCCCAACCGTCATCCGGCCGCCAGCGAACGCCATCACGGGCTCGCCGCCCCAGCGCGCGGCGAAAAATTCCGTCTGCCCCGGGAACGGGTAGCCGACCTCGGCGAGGCGCTTCTTGTTCACCGGTCCGGTCACCACGCCGGCGAAACGTCCGCCGGTGGTGCCGCGGGCGGCGAGCTCCATCGCTTCGAGGGCGATCAGCTGGCCGGCCTCATCGGGCTGACCGGGATGCGTGATCCAATCGGCGGGCCCGACGGCGAGGCCGCGGCCGAGTCGCGCGATCCAATCGGCGGGTCCGATCGGCACAACGGAGTCGGCCAGCGCCGGGTGCGCCTGTAGCCAAGAGGCGATCAGGTCCGGGCCGACGCCAGCGGGGTCGCCGCAGGGGATGGCGAGCGGGAGAGGGCTCATGAAGGTTGGACGAAGCGCCCGCGTTTGCCGCCGAGGAAGAACTCCAGGAAGGCCCGACCTTCGGCCGTGTGGTAGGAGTCGGTGGCGAGCTCCGCCTGCGCGCGCGCGGCGCACCCTTGGCCGGGCGCGTAGACCGCATGGTAGGCGCGCTTCAGCTCGGCGATAGCCTCGGAGGGCACGCCGCGGCGCCGCAGGCCGACGAGATTCAGTCCAGCCAGTTCATTGCGTCCGTGGGCCAGCCCATTGGGCGGTAAGTCCTCGGTGATGACGGCGTTGCCCGATGTCAGGGAGCCCCCGCCGATGCGGCAGAACTGGTGCACGGCCACGCCCCCGCTGATGAAGGCCCGGTCGCCCGCGTGCACGTGCCCGCCGAGCATGCAGCCGTTCGCGAGAATCACGCCGTCGCCGAGGACGCAATCGTGCGCGACGTGGCTGCCCGCCATGAGTAGGCAATCCGCCCCGATGACCGTCGCGGTGTCCGGTTTCGTCGCGCGGTGCAACGTCACGTGCTCTCGGATCACCGTGCGCGCGCCGACCGTCACGCGCGAAGCGGTCGCGGGGTCGAACGACAGGTCCTGCGGGTCTCCGCCGATCACCGCGAAGTGGTCGACCACCACGCCCGCGCCGAGGACTGAGCGGGCTTTCAGGATTGCGTGCGCCGCGAGGCGGCAACCGGTGCCGATGACCGCGCCCGCTTCCACGATCGCGAACGCGCCGATCTCGGCGGAGGGGTCGACCTGCGCGGTAGGGTGGACGAGGGCGGAAGGGTGGATCACTTGGGGGGAGGCTGGCCGAAGAGCTCGAGCTGGGCGGCGTTGACCATATCGTAGGCGCGAAGCAGGCGAAGCAACTGCAAGGTGTCGGAGCGTCCGGCGGCGCCGGCCGTCTCGGCGGTCTGGATGAGGTTCTCCAGGATCGTCCGGAAGGTCAGGACATGGTCGACCCCTTGGGCCCGCAGCAGGGCGATGCTCTCGGAGCGTGGCGGTTCCTGCGCGGGTAGCCCCGGTAGCACCAGCACCCGGGCTGGTCGGGCGGCGGCGGGCGGCATCTCGCCGAAAGCCTCCTTCGCGGCTGGCGCGGCTTCCTTGCGGATGAAGTCTAGGAAGTCCCCGCGGCGTAGCATCGTCGGCGTCAGTCCTTTGGCGGGCAGTCCCTTGACCGCGACGACCGCGCCGGCCAGGCACGGTAGGTCCGAGCCGAACAGTTGGAAGCCGCTCTCCGCCCCGGCTCGGGGGGAGGGGTTCAGCACCTCGAGCAGCCCCGGTTCTTCCGTCCGCTTCGGGCGCGCCGTCGCGCCGGGCTTCGGCGGCGTCCGGGTGAAGAAGCCGTTAAGCTCGAAATACTCGCGGACGAGGCTGTCGTCGAAGCCGGCCATGTCGCAAGGATGCGGGCAGCGCCCCCCGACGGTCAACCGCGATGCGTCAGAGCGCGAAGTCGGCGGGCGCGAGCGCCACCGTGAACTCGCCCTTGAGCGAGCCTGCCTTGAGCGCGGGCACCAGGTCCTTGAGCGCCGCGGTCCGGATCGTCTCGTGCAGCTTGGTCAGCTCGCGGCCGACGCAGACGACGCGCTCCGGGCCGAGGAGCTCCAGCATCTCGTCCAGGAAGTCCCCGATGCGGTGGCAGGACTCGTGCAGGACCACGGTCTCGGTCGCGGTCCTCATCTCCTCCAGGAAGCGACGGCGGGCGGCGGACTTGGGCGGCAGGAAACCGACGAACCGGAAGGCGTTCGTCGGCAGGCCCGAGGCGGAGAGTAGGGCCACGATCGCGCACGGGCCGGGGAGCGGCGACACCGTCAGCCCGCGCTTCCGGCACTCGCGCGTCACGCGGAAGCCCGGGTCGCTGATGCCCGGCGTCCCCGCGTCGGTGATGAGCGCGATGACCGCGCCCGCTGCCACGCGGTCAGCGATGGTCACGGCGACCTCTTTCTCGTTGTGCTCGTGGTACGCGAGCATCGGTTTGGAGACGTCCAGGTGGCGCAGTAGCCCGCCGGTGACGCGGGTGTCCTCGCAGGCGACCGCATCGCAACCGGCGATCGCCTCGCGCGCGCGCGCCGTGAGGTCACCGAGATTGCCCAAAGGGGTCGCCACCACGAGGAGCCTTCCGGCTGTCCCGCGGGGCGCACCTGCCGTCCCGGCGGGCATCAGCGGAAGCCGGAAGGCGGCGTCTGCATGCCGGGGAGACCTCCCTGCCAGCTCGCGGGCTGGGCCTGCGGCAGCAAGGAGTCGGACGGCTTCTCCACCGTTTCGCAGCCGGACAGCCCGAGGAGGGCGCCGAGCAGCACGAGCACGGTCAGGAGACGCATGGCAGGCTTAGCGGGTGGCGAGCTTGCCGCTGAAGGGGGAGAGGGTGACCTCGCCGCCGCGGGTGAAGCCGGCGGTGGCGGACTTGCCTTCCTTCTCTTCCTTCTCGGAGACCGGATGGATTTCGGCGACGGAGGAGCTGGCCTTCGTGGCGGCGATGGAGACCGCGCCGATCTTGACGCCGTTCTGCAGGACTTCGAACTTCTCGCCCTTCTTCAGGCCGTCGTTTTCGCCGGCGGTGAAGCACACGATGCCCTTGGACGGATCGATGACGAGGATGCGGGTCTTGATGGTGTCGGCTCCGAAGGAGCTGGCGACGCCTTCCGTGGTCGCCTCGACGGTCGGGTCTTCGGGGAACTTGAAGGGGTCGGGCTGGGCGCCGATGGTGCCGCGGTATTCGTTGCGGAGGGCGGCGTACTTGTTCTTCACCTTGTCCATGTTTTCCTGGGCCTTGTTGGCCTTGGCGACCTCGGCCTCGAGCTGCTCCTTGGTGAAGAGGACGGCGACCTTCTCCTTCTCCTTCACGAGGTCTTCCTGGGAGGACTTGAGCTCGGCGGCGAGGGCATCCTTCTTGCCGTTCGCCTCGGCCAGCTGGCCGGTCAGTTCGTCGCGCTTGCGGGTGAGGTCAGCGCGTTCGCCTTCGAGGGTGGCCACGTTGGCGGTGAGGCCTTCGATCTTGGTCTTCTTGTCGGCAACATCGGCTTCGAGGTCCTTCTTGTTGCCTTCGAGCTCGATGATGCGCTCGCGCTTCTTGGTCAGGAGGGCGGTGGTCTTGGCGGAAATCTCGGCCATGCGCGGGGCGAACTCCTTGGCGGCGCCGACCTCGGCGTCGACCACGGCGAAGTTGGTCGCAGTCATCGCGGTCTCGATCTTGCCCTTCAGCAGGTAGGCGAAGACGCCGGCGGCGATGGCGGCCAGCACGCCGAGGGTGCGGATGACGATGTTCAGCTTCTTATTCATGGGATGGGGAAGGGGGGTTAGTTATGACGGAAAAAAGTGTGTCCCGGGTCCGGATGGTCCTGCCTTTCGACGGGTCCGGGGTTGGACGAGACGTGGAGGAGAACTTTGAACACCAGTTCCTCCGACCCGACAAGCCCATTTTCCTCACAAATCTGCCCAACAGACAGCCATTTGCCGGGGGTCTTGGCCAGCGCGGCGATCGTTCGTGCCCGCAGTCGGAGGGTCTCCGCGGCGGCCTTCTTGCCGGCTTCGACCCCGGGCTGGTGGTAGGCGTTGATGCCGAGGAGGCTGGCGTAGAGGCCGACCGCCCGTTCGAACAGGGCGATGAGCATGCCCACGGCCGCGGCATCGACCTGCTTGATGGTCAAGGTGATGCTGGCCCGCCCGTTGCCGGCGAGGGCCTCCCGGGTCCCGAGGAAGAACGCTTGGAGGTAGGCCCCGGAGGTGACGCCGGGCTCGACCTCGGGCGAGGGGCCCTGGCGGTCGGTGAGCACCTCAATGAAGACCGCGAAGAAGTTGTTCAGGCCGTCCCGCAGCTGCTGGACGTAGGCGTGCTGGTCGGTCGAACCTTTGTTGCCGTAGACCGTGAGGCCTTGGTTGACCTTCCGGCCTTGGAGATCGAGCTCCTTGCCGAGCGATTCCATCACGAGCTGCTGCAGGTAGCGGGAGAAGAGCAGCAGGCGATCCTTGTAGGGTAGGACCACCATGGCCTTGGTGCCCATGCCGTCCGTCAGGTGGTGCCAGGCGGCCGCCAGCGCGGCCGCGGGGTTACGGGTGGCGTCAGGCACGCGGGTTAGGGCGTCCATGGCCTTCGCCCCGGCCAGCAAGCCCCGGATATCGAGGCCCTGGAGGGCGGCGGGCAGGAGACCGACCGGGCCCAATTCGCTGGTGCGGCCGCCGACCCAATCCCACATGGGGAAGCGAGCCAGCCAGCGTTCCTTGACCGCGACTTGGTCAAGCTGGCTACCTTCGCCGGTCACCGCCACGGCATGCGCGGCGAAACTCAGTCCGGCGGCCTGCCAGCGGTGGGCCGCTTCGATCTGACCGTTGCGCGGCTCGGGGGTGCTGCCCGACTTCGAGGTGACGATCGCCAGCGTCGTGCCGAGGCGCCCGGAGAGCGTATCGAAGACGCGGTCGATGCCGTCGGGGTCGGTGTTGTCGATGAAATGGACGCGGAGCTTGTCGGCTTTGCCGCCGAGGGCGTCGGTCACGAACTGCGGGCCGAGGGCCGAGCCGCCGATGCCGATGCAGAGTAGGTCGGTGAAGGCGCCCGTCGTCCCGCGCACCTGGCCGGCGTGGACGCGGGCTGCGAAAGCTTCGATGGTATCGACGGACGCACGGACGGCGGCGCCGAGGGCCGGGTCGGGCGCCAGCTCAGGCGTGCGCAGCCAGTAGTGGCCGACCATCCTCTTTTCGTCGGGGTTGGCCACCGCGCCCTGTTCCAGGGCCGCCATGTCGGCGAAAGCCCGGGCCATGGCCGGAGCCAGCCGCGCCGCGGTGGCCGCGGGAACCTCCGCCCGGCTGAGGTCCAGGGCGAAGCCCAGGGCCGGGAAAGCCAGGAGGTTGCGACGGTAAGCTTCGAAGGTGGAGGCCATCGTCTGGGTTATGCCCCCGCCCAGCCCGGGAGGCAATCCCGTTCCCCGTTCAACGGGCCGGCGAAAGCACGTGGAGGCCCTTTTTGTTGGCGACGACGATCTCCGCCCGTCCGTCGCCGTCGAGGTCCGCTACCTCGAACTGCGTGCCGATGCCGGCCTCCGCGTCCGCGACCCGCGGGTTGAAGACGACCTTGCCCTCGGCATCCTTGGCCCACGTGAGCCAGAGCACGAGCGGCGTCGCCTGCGGGTTGACGTCGCCTTTCGGGCCATGGGCCCAGAAGCGCTTGCCGGTCACCAGCGCCGGTTGCCCCGCGACGATCTGGCGGCTGAGCACGAGCGCGTGCATCTGCCCCAAGGCGAAACCGCCGGCGGAATTCTCAGGTTTGTCGTCCAAGATGCGGTGCTCCACGAAGGTGATTCCTTCCGGAGTGCGTTTCTGCTGGAACCATGACAGGCCGAAGCGGTGGGCGTCGAGCGAGGTCAGGACATCCGGTAAGCCGTCACCATCGACGTCCGTGACAATCATCTGCGCACCGCCATTGCGGCCGGCGGAGAACGCCATCGGGTGGAATTTCCACTGCGTGTCGAGTGGCGCGGTGGCGGCGGGGTGTTCCCACCAGCCGGAGCGCTCGAGGATGTCGGGGATGCCGTCGCCGTTGAGGTCGCCGACGCCGAGGCCGTGCGTGAAGCGTTGATACTTCTTGGGTTCGGCTGGCGAGACGGGGACGAATTTTGCTGGTTGGGTCGGGTCGAGCGGGTTGAGTTTCGCATACCCGACGGCCCCGCCAGACATGCAGACCAAGTACGGTCGCCCGTCCCCGTCGAGGTCGACCAGGTGCGGCGATTCGTTGTCGGTGCTCGCGAGGAAGAGGTGCCGTTTCCACGGCGCCGTCCCCGGCGCACCGGGGTTCTCGTACCAGTAGGTTTCTTTGCCCGGGAAGCCCACCGTGATTACGTCCGGCTTGCCGTCGCCGTTGAGGTCGGCGACGAGTTGCACGAATGATTCCGAGTAGCCGAGAGGATCGTACGGCCGGCCGGGATTGGCGGCGAAGGTATGCCGGAGGCGGAACTCCGGGCCGGCGTACCAGTGCGGTCCAGCGACGATGTCGGGGCGACCGTCCCCGTTGAGGTCGCCGACGGCGCAGCCCTCGCTGAAGAAATCGGTCGTGATCGTCCGCCGTTCGAAACGTGGCTCCGGGGCGGCCGCGAGGGCGAGGGCGCCGAGGCAAGCCAAGGCGAGCGGGGTGGGGCGGGGCATGGGCCGACCTTGGCGCAGTTCGTCGCCGCAGGCAAAAACAAAGCCGGCGAGGCCGAAGCCTCGCCGGCGCGAGGTCTTGGCCGGCTGGCTCAGTCGCCGTCCGTGATCGCGCCTTCGGAGGCGGACTTCACCTGCTTGGCGTACTTGGCCAGCACGCCCCGCTTCTCCTTGCAAGGCGTCGCCTGCCAGCCTTGGAGCCGGCGGGCGATCTCCGCGTCCGGCAGGTCGAGGACCAGCTCGTTCTTCACCGCGTCGATCCTGATCCGGTCGCCGTTTTGCACGATGGCGAGCGGACCGCCGACCGCGGCTTCGGGTGAGACGTGGCCGACGACAAAGCCATGGCTACCGCCGGAGAAGCGACCATCGGTGATGAGCGCGACGGTCTTGCCCATGCCTTTGCCCATGACGGCGCTGGTCGGTCCGAGCATCTCGCGCATGCCCGGGCCGCCCTTGGGGCCTTCGTTGCGGATGACGATCACATGGCCGTCCTTGACCTCGCCGTCGAGGATGCCGCGGAGCGAGGCCTCCTCGGACTCGTAGACGATGGCCTGACCCGTGAAGGCGCTACCTTCCTTGCCCGTGATCTTGGCGAGCGCGCCGTGCGGGGCGAGGTTGCCGCGGAGGACGCGGAGATGGCTGTCGGCCTTGATAGGATTGCTCAGCGGGCGCACCACGTCTTGGTCGGCCGAGTAGGGGCCGACGTTCGCGAGGTTCTCCGCGACGGTCTGGCCGGTGACGGTGAGGCAGTCCCCATGCAGCAGGCCCGCGTCCAGCAGCATCTTGAGCAGCGGCTGGAGGCCGCCGATGCGCACGAAGTGGGCCATGTTGTACTTGCCGCTCGGCTTCAGGTCCGCGAGCACGGGGACTTTCCGGCCGACGCGCTCGAAGTCCTCGAGGGTGATCTTGATCCCCGCGGAATGGCCGATCGCGATGAGGTGCAGGACGGCGTTCGTCGAACCGCCGAGGGCGATCACCGTGACAATCGCGTTCTCGATCGCCTTCTTGGTGATGATGTCCGACGGCCGGATGTTCTTCTTAAGCAGTGCGAGCACGGCCTGGCCGGCGCGTTCGCAGTCCACCAGCTTGTCCTTGGAGTTCGCCAGCTGCGCGGAACTGTCGGGCAGGCTCAGGCCCATCGCCTCGATGGCCGAGGCCATGGTGTTGGCCGTGTACATCCCTCCGCACGAGCCTTCGCCCGGGATGGAGCACTTTTCGATCTCCTGCAGTTCGGCGTCGTCGATCTGCTTGGCGGCATGCTGACCGACGGCCTCGAAGACGGTGACGATATCGGCGGCCTTGCCTTTGTGCAGGCCGGGCAGGATGGTGCCGCCGTAGACGAAGACGGAGGGACGGTTGAGGCGGGCCATCGCCATCACGCAGCCGGGCATGTTCTTGTCGCAGCCCCCGATCGTGACTAGGCCGTCGAAACCTTCCGCCCCGGTCACCGCTTCGATGGAATCGGCGATGATCTCGCGCGAGACCAGCGAGTAGCGCATCCCCGGGGTACCCATCGAGATACCGTCGGAAACCGTGATAGTGCCGAAAATGACCGCTTTCCCGCCGGCGGCGTCGGCGCCCTTGGCGGCTTCGTTGGCCAGGCGGTCGATGTGCATGTTGCACGGGGTGACCATCGACCAGGTCGAGGCCACGCCCACCACGGGTTTCCGGAAGTCGGCATCGGAGAAGCCGACCGCGCGGAGCATGGCCCGGCTGGGGGCGCGGTCGGGTCCGTCGACGACGGTGGACGAATGTTGGCGGGTGTGGTCGGGGGTGCTCATGCGGGTGTGAAAAGTCTGCGGTTGTCAGGGAGGAAGCCCCCCCTAATAAGAGGGCAGGGTGCGGACACTGAGCCGCCCCCCTCTGGCCGACAATCCCCTTTTAAGTCCCTTCCTCCCGTGGAATTCAACCTTAAGAAAATCATCAAGGCGCTCCTCTTCTCGACCTCCGAAGCGGTGTCCATCAAGGACATCCAGAAGGTGGTCCAGCGCTACCATGCCCAAGCCGCCACCGCGCAGCAGGAGGCGCGACCCGAAGGCGCCCCCGCCGACGTCGCCGCGGCCCTCGCCGCCCCGGTGCAGGAGGTAATCCAGGATATCATCGACCAGGTCCCCACTTTGCTCACTGCCACGCAGATCCGCGAGGCCGTCGATGCGCTCGAAGGCGAGATGCGCGAGGCCAACGATGCCTGCCGTATCCTGCAGGGTCCGGAAGGTTTCCGGCTCGTCATCTCGCCGGCCTACGCCGATTGGGTGCGCCTGCTCCGCGGCGAGCCTCGTCCGCAGCGCCTCAGTCCGGCGGCGCTCGAGACCCTTTCGATCATCGCCTATCGCCAGCCCGTCACGCGTTCCGAGATGGAGGCCATCCGCGGCGTCTCGGTCGATAGCGCCCTGACCCGTCTGCTCGAGCTCGAGCTCGTCGCCGTCACCGGCCGCGCCGACCTGCCTGGTCGCCCGATCCAATACGGTACCACCGACAAGTTCCTCGACTTCACGGGCCTGCGTTCGCTGGGCGAGCTCCCCGCTTCCGACGTCCTTTCGCCCGCCCAGATCTCCGAGTGGATCGCCCGCGCCACGACCCCGGTCAGCGTCGGCGACGCCGAGGTCGGCCTGCCGCTCGAGGACCAGTCCGCCGCCGCGGTCGCCACCGAGGAGCCGCCGCCCGCCCCCGACCAGCCCGCCGCCGAATGAGCCTCGATCAGCATCGCCGGGAGGTCGACCGCATCGACCGCGAGATCCTGGGGCTGCTCGCCGAGCGCCTGCAGGTCGCCCGCGCCATCGGGGAGGCCAAACTGAAGGCCGGCGCCCCGGTCTACGCTCCGCAACGCGAGGAGCAGGTGCTGCGCGCCTTGACCGACGCCGCGCCCGGTCTGTCCGCCTCCGGCGTGCGCGCGATCTTCCGCGAGGTCATCTCCCTGTCGATCGGCGCGCAGATGGCCAAGCCGGTCGCCTACCTCGGGCCCGAGGGTTCCTTCACGCAGCAGGCGCAGCTCCGCGCCTTCGGCCTCAGCGTCCCCGCCTTGCCGCTGCGCTCCATCGGCGACGTGTTCGCCGCCGTCGAGTCCGGGGAGGCGTCCTACGGCGTCGTGCCGGTCGAGAACTCCACCGAAGGCGTCGTCAGCCATTCGCTGGACCTCCTCGCCGAGTCCGACCTCAAGGTCGTCGCCCAGGTGACCCTCTCCGTCGAGCAGTGCCTCGTCGGCGCCGGCCCGCTCGACCAGGTGTGCAAGGTCCTGTCCAAAGACATCGCCCTGGCGCAATGCCGCGGCTGGCTCTCTCGCCACCTCCCGCAAGCCGCGCTCGTCGAGACCGATAGCACCGCGGCCGCCGTCGAGATCGTCGCCAAGGAGCCGGCGGGTCAGGCCGCCATCGCTTCCGCGGCCGCCGCCGAGTCCCGCGGGGTCGCGATCCTCGCCCGCGGCATCCAGGACCGCCGCGACAACGCCACGCGTTTCTTCGTCATCGGCGCCGGCGCGAACGCGCCGGGCGCCAAGGAGGAGGTCACTAGCGTGGTGCTCGCCCTCAAGCACGAGCCTGGCGCGCTGCAGGGCGCGCTGAGCGCGTTTTCCGCCCGCGGCATCAACCTGATCCGGATCGAGTCCCGCCCGAGCCGCCGCCGCGCCTGGGAATACCAGTTCTTCATCGACTTCCCGGGCCATTGGGAGACGCCGGAGGTCCAGGCGGCCGTGGCCGAACTGAAGCAACGCTGCGAGGTCGTCAAATGGCTGGGCAGCTACCCGCAGACCGTCGGATGAGCCGCCGCGCCCTCGGCGCCCTGTTGCTCGCGACGTTGGTCGTCGCGACGGCCGGCGGTGCGTGGGCTTGGTGGCGGGCTTGGTCCGCCCCACGGGTGGCCGTCGTCCTCCGCCCGACTTATTCCGTCGAAGGCATCTCGACCGGCACGCCGGTGCGCGTCAACGGCGTGGTCGTCGGTCAGGTCGAGTCCCTCGGCCTGCGTCCCGACGCCGAAGGCCGGCTGCGTCCCGAGGTGCGTCTGACCATCGACCCATCCGATCTCGAGGACCGCGGCTTCGCCGACCGGTTACGTCGCGACCGGCTCAGCGAGGAGGTCGCGCGCGGTTTGCGCGCGCGCCTCATCACCGTCAGCCCGGCCTCCGGCCTCCTGCAGGTCGAGTTACTTTGGGAGGAGCCGAGTCCGCCGCCCGCCGGCCTCGCGTCCGACGAGATCCCGGCCGCCGGCGGCTCCAAGCAGCGTGCGCTGGAACGCGTCGCCCGCGAACTGGGCGTGCTCGCCGGACGCGACCTCGCCCAGGTGGCGGCCGAACTCGAGGCCGACCTCGACGCTTACCTGCCGAAGTCTGACCCGGCCCGGGCGGCCCGGCTCTCTGCCGATTGGGTCGCTGGTAGCGCGGCCTTCGCGGAGGCGACCGACGACGCCCACCTCGGCGCGCAGGCTGCCCGGTTGATCGCCGCGGTCGCGCGGCTCCGCGAAGGCGCGGCGCAGGCGGAGACCGCCGTCGACGCGGAGACGCTGGCCCGCCTGCAGGTGCGGCTGGCCGACGCCCGCGAGGCGGTGCGCGCTTTCGGCGCTTCCTTGGAGGGCTCGGGTCGTTCCCTGGAATCGGCGCAGGCGGAGGCCGCGACCGTGCTGCGGGATCTTTCCGAGGGGGCCCGCACCTGGACGCGCAAGGCCCGGGGCCTGACGACCGAGCCCCTGCCGCCGGCGCGGTAAAGAGGCTTGCGGGGGTCCCTGCGAACGGGGATAGGTGAGGTCCTTTACCCGCCATGGCCGACCCGACCGACAAGATGGAATCCATCATCAACCTGTGCAAACGGCGCGGGTTCGTCTTCCCGTCCTCCGACATCTACGGCGGTTTCAACGGCTTCTTCGACTACGGCCCCCTCGGCGTCGAGCTGAAGAACAACATCAAGCAGGCCTGGTGGCAGGACTTCGTCCACCGCCGCGACGACATCGTCGGCCTGGATTCCTCCATCATCCACCACCCGACCACCTGGAAGGCCTCGGGTCACATCGATAATTTCACGGATCCCCTCGTCGACTGCAAGGAGTCCAAGATGCGCTACCGCGCCGACCAGCTCTTCTTCGCCCCCGTCCGCGTGGCCGGCGAGACGATTGGCTACGTGTCCGTGCTCGAGGACGAGACCATGCAGGCCAAGGCCGAGGAACTCGCCAACGAGCTCAAGCGCAAGCTCGCCAAGCAGGGCGCCCTCGAGCCGCTCGCGCTCAAGGACTACACCGAGGCCAAGCCCGAGGAGCACGCCCTCATCCCGTCGCCCGCCACCGGCAAGCCCGGCTCGCTCACGCCGCCCCGCTCGTTCAACATGATGTTCCAGACGTACGTCGGGGCCATGCAGGACGCCTCGGCGACCGCCTACCTCCGCCCCGAGACCGCGCAGGGCATCTTCATCAACTTCAAGAACGTCGTGGACACCGGCCGCGTGAAGCTGCCCTTCGGCATCGCCCAGGTCGGCAAGGCCTTCCGCAACGAGATCAATCCGCGCAACTTCATCTTCCGCTCCCGCGAGTTCGAGCAGATGGAGATCGAGTATTTCATCGCCCCGTCGGCCGACTGGGCCGTCGCCCACCAGGACTGGATCGAAGGCTGCCTCGCCTGGTTTGAGTCGATCGGCATCCCGCGCGCCAAACTCTCCCTCTACCCGCACCCGACCGAGAAGCTGGCCCACTACTCGAAGGGCACGACGGACATCATGTTCGAGTTCCCCTTCGGCGTGCAGGAACTGCAGGGGGTCGCCGCCCGCGGCGACTTCGATCTCACCCAGCACAGCGAGGTCTCCGGCACGAAGCTCGACTGGTTCGACGAGGCCGCCAAGGCCCGCTTCATCCCGCACGTCATCGAGCCGTCCGTCGGCGTCGACCGCGTGTTCCTCGCCCTGCTCACGACCGCGTACCATGAGGACGAGGTCGAGGGCGAGAAGCGCGTCGTCCTCCGGCTGCCGGCCCGCGTCGCCCCCTTCAAGGCCGCGGTCTTCCCGCTGCTGAAGAACAAGCCGGCCCTCGTCGAGCGCGCCGAGGCCCTCTACCGCCGCCTGAAGAAGCGCTTCAACGTCTTCTACGACGAGTCCGGCAACATCGGCCGCCGCTACCGCCGCCAGGACGAAATCGGCACGCCGTTCGGCATCACCATCGACTTCGATACGGTCGAGAAGGACGCCGGCGTCACGGTGCGCAACCGTGATACCCTCGAGCAGGTCCGCATGACCGAGGACGAGGTGGTCCGCTTCCTCGACGAGCAGGTCAACGGACGCTGACCGGCGCCGCCGCGAGCTCCTTGGCCAGCGCCGCCAGCTTCCGCCGGCCCGTGAGGGAGGCGGCGATGGCGAGGTTGGCCAGGCCTTGCGGCAGGTGCGCGAGGAAGTCTGGGCGACCCTGCTTGCGGCCGAGGAAGCCGTAGGCGCCGCAGGCCTGCAGCAGCCGCTGCGTCGCGGCGACGTGGAAGAGGTGCGTGAACTCGTCGGCCGAGCCCTTCCATTCGGAGACCTCGCGCGCGTGGTCCTCGATCTCGATGCGCCACAGGTCCATGTCGGGACGTTTCAGATAGGGGTCGAACGCCAGCGAGGCGAAGTCGTAGAAGGCGCAGCCTTGGCGCAGGCCCTGGAAGTCGATCAGCCAGGCCTCGTCGTCGCGCACGAGGATGTTCTGGCTCTGGAAATCGCGGTGGATGGTCACGACCGGGCGGCCGGCCAGCTCCTTGGCGAGCGTCTCCATCTCGTTGATCGCGCCGCGGTCGAAGCGGCGTCCTTCGACCACGTTCTCGCGGAAGTAGTCGCGTTCCCACTGGTACAGCTTGGGGCCGAAGGCCTCCATCAGCGGCAGGCCTTCCGTCGCGGCCGGGCCTTCGCGGTGCAGGCGCGCGACCTGCTCGAGGGCGGAGGCGAAGGCGGGCCAGGGGAAGGCGGGCTGCTCGGCCAGCGACCAGAGGTCGGTGGAGCCGAGGTCCTCGAGTAGCAGGACGCCATGCGGGTCGTCCTCGCCGAGGACGAGCGGTACGTTCAGTTCGGCCTTGTCGCGCAGGGCGCGGGCCAGCGGGCCGTACAGGCGGTTCTCGGGGCGGCTGTCGTCGTAGACGCAGAGCACGGCCGTGTGTCCGGAGAGGTTGGCCACGCGCTGGAAGCGCCGGCCCGAGCCGCCCTTGAGCACCGCCTCGTCCGCGACGGGCAGGTACCCGACGAGCCCGGCGGCCTCCTCGACAGAGAGCCGGCCGCGGATCGGCCGTTCGAGCTCGGCGCGCAGCTTCTCGAATTCCTCGAGCGTGCCGAGGTCATGCCAGAGCTTGGAGCTATCCAGGTAACCTTGGACGCTGCCTTTGCGTTCGCCGA
>JBEELT010000038.1:0-16197 GCA_041167995.1 Verrucomicrobiota bacterium
TTGGGGTCGCCGCCGCCACCAACGGACTTCGGGGCACCGGGCACGGCCGCGGCTCGGTCGACGGTGGTCGGTGGGGTCGAGAAGAATCGCGCGACCACGGCGCCGACGCCGATGGCGCAGAGGAAGTAGAGCACGAGGGTGGTCTTGGAGGTCTTCATGTCGGAGGATTACGCTCATTTAACTCCGGGGAGAAGGGGGAAGTTGGGGGAACCTGCCGCCGCCACCCTCGGCCCAGGGCTTATCCCTCGACTTTGGGCGTTTTTATTAACCAATAGGAACCCATGGCTGCCGCCCAATCCATGTCTGCCGGACCGATCCGGGTCATCGACTCCCACACGGGCGGTGAGCCGACCCGCGTGGTCGTCGCCGGGGGGCCCGATCTCGGGGGTGGGACGGTCCGCGAGCAACTGGAGCGTTTCCGCCGTGACCACCGCCGTTTCCGCTCCGCGGTCGTCAACGAGCCCCGCGGCTCCGACGTGATGGTCGGGGCGTTGCTCGTCCCTCCGCACGACCCTTCCTGCCGCTTCGGGGTCATCTTCTTCAATAATGCCGATACCCTCTGGATGTGCGGGCACGGCACCATCGGCCTGGTCGCGACCCTCGCCCACCTCGGCCTGATCGGCCCGGGGGAGGTCCGCATCGACACCGCCGTGGGCCCCGTGGCGGCGACCTTGCACGCCGACGGTACCGTCACCCTCGCGAATGTTCCCTCCTACCGCCACGCCAAGCAAGTCCCCGTCGAGGTGCCCGGCCTCGGCGTCGTGCGCGGCGACATCGCGTGGGGCGGCAACTGGTTTTTCCTCGTCGAGCAGCATGGCCTGACCGTCGCCTTGGAGCACGTCGAGGCGCTGACCGACTTCGCCTGGAAGGTCCGTCAGGCCCTCGGCGCGCAGGCCATCGTCGGCGCGGACGGCGGCGAGATCGACCACATCGAGCTCTTCGCCCCGACCCCGACGGCGGATAGTCGGAACTTCGTGCTCTGCCCCGGCAAGGCCTACGACCGTTCGCCCTGCGGCACCGGCACCAGCGCGAAGGTCGCGTGCCTCGCCGCGGATGGCAAACTCGCCGAAGGCACGATCTGGAAGCAGGAGAGCGTCATCGGCAGTCATTTTCTCGCTTCCTACCGCCGGCTCCCGGACGGCCAGGTCCAGCCCTTGGTGACCGGCCGCGCCTTCGTGCAGGCCGATGCCACCTTCCTGTTCCATCCGGAGGACCCCTTCGCCTGGGGCATCCGTCCCGCATGAGTGGACCGGTCGTCATCGTTGGCGGCGGGATTGTCGGCCTGAGCGCCGCCTACGAGCTCCTGCGTCGCGGGCGGTCCGTCGTGCTGCTGGAGAAGGGCCCCGCGGATCATGATTCCTGCTCGCTCGGCAACGCCGGGATGATCGTCCCCAGCCACTTCGTGCCGCTCGCCGCGCCCGGCATGGTGGCGCTCGGCCTCAAGTGGATGTTCGACCGTGAGAGCCCGTTCTGGGTCCGGCCGCGCCTCGATGCGGATTTATTCTCCTGGGGTTGGAAGTTCTGGCGCGCCTCGACCTCGGCCCACGTCGAACGCTGCACGCCCGTGCTCCGCGACCTGAACCTGCGCAGCCGCGAGATCTTCCTGCGTCACCGCACCGAACTGCCCGCCGCCTTCGACCTCGAGGACGTGGGCTTGCTCGCCTTGTGCCGGACGCAGCAGACGCTCGACCACGAGGCGGTGTTCGCCGCGAAGTCCAACGCCATCGGCGTGCCGACCGAGGTGCTCTCGGCCGACGAGGTCCGTCGCCGCGACCCGGGGGTCGATTATGCCATCGCCGGTGGGGTGCTCTTCACGAAGGACGCGCACCTCGACCCGCGCAAGTTGGTCGCCGTCCTGACCGCGGAGGTGACCCGCCTCGGCGGCCGCATCGTCTTCGACGCCGAGGTCACGGGCTGGAAAGGGGAGGGCGACCTCCTCCGCGCGGCCCTGACCAAGCAGGGCGAGTTCGCCGGCGAGACCTTCGTGCTCGCCGCCGGCGCCTGGTCGCCCGCCGCCGCCGCCGCCCTGGGGCTGCGCCTCCCGATGCAGGCCGGCAAGGGCTACAGCATGCGGCTGGAGCGTCCGATCCAGCGCCCGAAGTTTTGCTCGCTGCTGATGGAGGCCCGCGTCGCCGTCACGCCGATGGGCTCCGCGCTCACCGTCGGCGGCACCATGGAGATCACGGGGAACGACCTGTCCGTGAATCCCGCGCGCGTCCGCGGCATCCGCAAGGCGTTCGTCCAATACTACCCGGCGTTCAAGGAAGCCGATTTCGAGGCCCTCCCGGTCTGGTCCGGGCTCCGCCCTTGTCCGCCCGACGGCATGCCCTACCTCGGCCGTACGCGCGCCCAGCGCAACCTGATCGTCGCCACCGGCCATTCCATGATGGGCTTGAGCCTCGGCCCCGTCACGGGTGAGATCGTCGCTCAGCTCGTCTGCGGCGAGCCCACCTCGGTGGCGCTCCGCGAGGTCGACCCCGACCGACACGCCTGATTTCCCCCACTATCCACACACCATGACCACCTCCGCCTCCAAGAAAAAAGTCCGCGCCCAATGGGAGGGCGTGATCCCCGCGATCACCACCCCCTTCCGTAAGGACGGCAAGCTCGACGCCGCCGAAATCACCCGCCAGTGCCGCTGGATGGTCGACTCCGGTTGCATCGGCATCGTCCCGTGCGGTTCGCTCGGTGAAGGCGCCACGCTGACCTACGACGAGAAGGTCGAACTCATCCGCATCTGCGTGAAGGCCGTGCCGGGCACGCCGATCATCCCGGGCATCGCCTCCCTCTCCACCGCCGAGGCGGTCGCTCTGGCCAAGGAGTCCGAGCGCCTCGGTTGCGGCGGCCTGATGGTCCTGCCGCCCTACGTGTACAGCACCGACTGGCGCGAAATGAAGGCCCATGTCTCGGCCATCATCGCCGCGACCAAGCTGCCGTGCATGCTGTACAACAACCCGCCCGCTTATAAGACCGACTTCCTCCCCGCCCAGATCGCCGAGCTCGCCGCGGAGCACCGCAATCTGGAGGCCGTGAAGGAATCCTCCGGCGACTCCCGCCGCGTCACCGCCATCCGCCACCTCCTCGGCGACCGCCTGACCATCCTCGTCGGCATGGACGACTGCATCCTTGAGGGCGTCGCCGCCGGCGCCCGCGGCTGGATCGCCGGCCTGGTCAACGCCTTCCCGGTCGAATCCGTCGAGCTCTACGAGGCCGCGATGATTGGCGACCGCGAGACCGCGGACGAGATCTACAAGTGGTTCTTGCCGTTGCTCCGCCTCGATACCGTACCGAAGTTCGTTCAGCACATCAAGTGGGTGCAGTCCAAGGTCCGCGGTTCCAACCCCTCGGTCCGCGGCCCGCGCCTCGCCCTCGACGGCGCCGACCTGGCCCTGGCTTCCAAGACGCTGCAGGTCGCCCTGAAGAACCGCCCGAAGATCAAGTAACATGACCACGCCCCTTCTCGGTCTGTCCTACCTCGGCTTCGCCCGCGGTCGTCCCGGCGCCTTCAGCTGGCAGTCGTTCAACACGACGACCTGGAACCACCTCCCGGAGTTCTTCCACTCCGCCACGGCCGAGGATGTCGCCACGGCCGGAAATCTCGCCGCCGAGGCGGCGCCGGTTCTCGCCGCCTTGTCCGGCAAGGCCAAGGCCGCGTTCCTGCGCGACATCGCCGCGCGCATCGAGGCCGCCACCCCGGCGCTGGCATCACGCGCGCAGGCGGAGACCTCCCTGCCCGAGGCCCGCTGCCTCGGTGAGATCGGCCGCACCATGGGTCAGCTCCGCCTCTTCGCCGACCTCGTCGAGAAGGGCCAGTGGGTCGATGCGCGTATCGAGACCGCCAACCCCGAGCGCAAGCCTCTCCCGAAGCCCGACCATCGCTCGATGTGCCGGGCCCTCGGCCCGGTCGCCGTCTTCTGCGCGAGTAATTTCCCTTTCGCCTATTCCGTCGCCGGCGGCGACACCGCTTCCGCCTTCGCGGCCGGCTGCCCCGTCGTCGTGATGGCGCACCACGCCCATCCCGGCGTCGCCGACATCATGGGCGGGGTGATCGTGGACGCCGTGCGCGCCGCGGGCCTGCCCGAGGGCACCTTCTCGATGCTGCAGGGCGACGGTCGCGAGGTCGGCCAGCTGCTCGCCAAGCACCCCGCCATCCGCGCGATCGGCTTCACCGGTTCGCGCACCGGCGGCCGCGCCCTCATGGACACCGCCGCGGTCCGCGAGGTGCCGATCCCGGTCTACGCCGAGATGAGCAGCATCAACCCCGTCGTCCTGCTCGAGGGCGCCCTCGCCGCGCGCGGCGAAGCCATCGCCACCGGCTTCGGGGCGTCCTGCACGTTGGGTGTCGGCCAGTTCTGCACGCAGCCCGGCCTGCTGCTGCTGGTCCGCTCCGCCGCCGCGGAAGCCTTCGCCGGTCATCTCGCCGCCCAGTTCCGCGCCGCGCCCGAAGGCGTGATGCTCACCCCGCCGATCCAGCAGGCCTACATCAAGGGGCTCACCGCGCGCTCCGGTCGGGGCGGTATCCAGACCTACGCGCCCGGCAAGGGCAGCGGTAAGCCGGGTAGGGCCTTGCCCACCTTGCTCGCCGTCGCGGCCAAGACCTTCCTGTCCGATAAGTCCCTGCAGGCCGAGCTCTTCGGCCCTTGCTCGTTGATCGTGTGGTGCGACGACACCGCGCAGTTGCATAAGGTGCTCGGCGCCCTGGAGGGCAACCTGACCGCCACCGTGCACGGCACGGATGAGGAACTCGCCGCGAACGCCCCGCTGATCGAGCGTCTCGCGACGCTCGCCGGCCGCGTGGTGGTCAACGGCTTCCCCACCGGCGTCGAGGTCTCGCACGCCATCGTGCACGGCGGACCTTATCCCTCCCTCTCGGATGGGCGCACGACCTCCGTCGGCTCCAACGCCATCTACCGTTTCTCCCGGCTCGTCTGCTACCAGAACTTCCCGGATGCCGCGCTCCCCATCGAGCTCCGCGCCGCCAACCCCTTGGGCATTCTCCGGATGGTCAATGGGGAGATGGTGAAGTAAGAGGGACAGGGACAGGGACAGGGACAGAATGGGTGGAGATATTCAGCGGCTCGAGGTCTATCCCTGACCCTAACCCTGGCCCTATCCCTGATTCTGAACCTTGATTTACCGTCCGACTAGCATCCCCCACCAGGTGCGGGTGTAGGGGAGGGCGAGGTTCTCGAGGCAGGCGGCGGTGAAGGCGACGTCGAGTTCCTCGCGCGGGTGACCGTCGAGCAGGTTCGCGGCTGCCAACTCGGCACGTCCGCGGCGCGAGGCGTCCACGATATTGCGGTGTTTCGCGGCGTGGATGGCCGCGAGGATGGCGGCGAGGACGGAGAAGGTCATCAGGCCGAAGATCAAGGCGCCTTCCTTCATGAAGACGAAGGCGATTAGGAGGAACGGCCATCCATTACCCCAGAGGATCATGAACGAGTCCCACGAGGACTGGGAACCGAGGCGGCGGTCGCGGTGCTGCAGGGCATGCCCGGCGAGGCGAGCGGCCCGCGCCACGTCGAAGAGCGTGCGTCCGTGGTAGGTTTCGGGTGACAGCTTGATCGCCGGCTCGAAGGCCGAGTAATAATCGGTGATCGCTAGGGAGGTCTCGTCGACGTCGACCTGCTCGATCTTGCCCCGGAGCAGGATGATGCGCGCGGCCTGCGCCCCGCTGATGCCGCGGACCAGCAGGACGCGCCCGTGTTTGCGGGTCAGGGACTTGAGCCGGCGGTAGGCCAGCCAAGGCAGGGCCAGCGCCAGCCCGCCCAGCAACAGGGCGAGGATCAGGAATTTGGCCTGCCACATGGACCCACGCTGGGGTTTCGCGCGTTTCCTTCAAGGTCTACCTTAAGCCAAGTTCGCATAAGGCGAATAAGCCCGGGTGGATTTTGGTCCGCTCGCTGCGCCCTGCGTTGACCCCGCGGGGTCAACCGCGTTGGATGGCGGGGTCATGAATCCCGAAGTCGTCCGCGAATACCTCCTGGGGCTGCAGGATCGCCTGTGTGCGCTCTTCGAGGAGGTCGATGGCCAGGCCAAGTACCATACCGATCCCTGGACCCGCACCGAAGGCGGCGGCGGCCGCACCCGCGTCATCGCCGGGGGCGCGGTACTGGAGAAGGGCGGGGTGGCCTTCTCGGATGTCCGCGGCAGCAAGTTGCCGCCCTCCGCCACGCACAACCGTCCGGAACTCGCCGGCCGCGGTTTCCGTGCGATGGGCGTCTCCGTCGTCCACCACCCGCTGAATCCTTACGCTCCCACCTCGCACATGAATGTGCGTTTCTTCTGCACCGACGGGCCCGACCCGGTCTGGTGGATGGGCGGCGGCTTCGATCTCACGCCCTATTATGGTTTCACGGAGGATGCCGTGTCCTGGCATCGCGCCGCCCGGGCGGCCACCGGCGAGCACTACGAGAAGTTCAAGGCCTGGTGCGACGACTACTTTCTCCTTAAGCACCGCGGGGAGGCCCGCGGCATCGGCGGGGTCTTTTACGACGACTTCACCGAGGGCGGCTTCGAGGGTGCTTTCGCCCTCATGCGTCGGGTGGGGGACGCCTATGGTCCCGCCTATGCCGAGATCCTTCGCCGCCGAGCCCATCTGCCGTACGGCCCCAAGGAGGTCGCGTGGCAGGAGGTCCGGCGCGGCCGCTACGTCGAGTTCAACCTCGTCTTCGACCGGGGGACCATCTTCGGCCTCCAGTCCGGCGGCCGGACGGAGTCCATCCTGATGTCCCTGCCGCCTCGGGTCCAGTGGTGCTACGCCCATCAGCCCGAGGCCGGCACCCCGGAGGCAGAACTAATCTCGCATTATCTGAAACCGCAGGATTGGCTGAAAGGGTCTTGATGAACTCCCGCGACCGCTTCCTCGCCGCCCTGCGTCGCCAGCCCCATGGCCGCGCCCCTGTCTGGATCATGCGCCAGGCCGGTCGCTACCTGCCCGAGTATCGGGCCCTCAAGGCCAAGTCCGACTTCGTCACGATGGTCCGCACCCCCGACCTTGCGGTCGAAGTGACGCTACAACCGCTGCGTCGCTTCCCGCAGCTCGACGCCGCGATCCTGTTCAGTGACATCCTGGTGATCCCCGAGGCGTTGGGCGTCGGTTATCGGTTCCGCGACGAAGGGGGCATCGCGATGGAGCGGGCCTTGGCCACCTCAGCCGACGTCGATGGCTTATCCGTCGCGGGCGCCGCCGACCGTCTCCACTACGTCTACCAAGCCTTGGCCTTGCTGCGCCGCTCGCTCGGGCAGGAGAAAGCTTTGCTCGGCTTCGCCGGCTCCCCGTGGACCTTGGCTTGCTACCTGATCGAAGGCGGCGGCTCCGAGGATTTCCCCCGGACCAAGGCGATGGTGAAGTCCGACCCTAAGTTACTACACCGTCTCCTCGGCATCCTCGCCGACGCGGTCGCGGAATACTTGACCAGGCAGTTCGCCGCGGGGGCCGACGCGATCCAGATCTTCGATAGCTGGGCCGGAGCCTTGCAAGGGGCCGATTACGAGGAGTTCTCCTTGCGCTATATCCGCGCGGTGCTGGAGCGGCTACCCGTCGGCGCCCCGGTCATCCTCTACGCCAAGGGCAAGTCCCCGCAGGCCGCCGCCCTGGCCGCCACGGGCGTGCCTTGCCTCGGCGTGGATTGGACCATGCCCCTCTCCGGGGTGCGCCGTCTCGCCGGGCGCCCGCTCTGCCTGCAGGGCAACCTCGACCCCGAATTCATGGTCGGGGAGCCCGCCGCCGCCCATGCCGCGGCCATGGAGGTCATCGCCGACAACGCGGGTGACCCCGGCCACATCTTCAACCTCGGCCACGGCATCACGCCCCAGGCCCGCATCGAGACCTTCCAGGCGGTCGTCGACGCCGTGGTTGCCTCCGGCGTTTGACAACGCCCGCCGTCCCGCCTCTTTCTGCCCTTATGTCCCGCAAAGGTATCCTGCTGCTGAATCTTGGTTCCCCGAAGAGCACTTCCGTGCCCGACGTGCGCAACTACCTGCGGGAGTTCCTGAATGACGACCGCGTCATCGACTATCCGGCCCCGCTCCGCTGGCTGTTGCTCGAAGGGATCATCCTGCGCACGCGCCCAAAGAAGAGCGCCGCCGCCTATGCCAGCGTCTGGACTCCGGAGGGTTCGCCCCTGGTGGTCACGACCGACAAACTGCGTGCCAAGCTAGAGAAGGCCACCGGCCTGCCGGTGATCATGGGCATGCGCTACGGCACGCCCTCCTGTGCCGAAGCCGTGCAGCAGGTGCTTGCCGCCGGCATCGATGACCTGTTCGTGATGCCGCAGTACCCGCACTATGCGATGTCCTCCTACGAGACCGTCGTCGTGAAAGTCCAGGAGGAGCTTGCCCGCCTCGCGCCCGGCGTGAAATACCACGTCCTGCAGCCCTTCTACAATGACCCGGCTTACATCGATGCCTTGGTTGCGTCCGCCCAGCCTTGGCTGAGCAAGCCGTTCGATAAGCTGCTTTTCTCCTACCACGGTCTGCCGGAGCGCCACTTGCGCAAGGGCGACCCGTCGAAGGCACATTGCATGAAGCGGCCGGATTGCTGCTCGCATTACAGCCCCTGTCAGGCGACCTGCTATCGCCACCAGTGCGTCGAGATGACGCGCCTCTTCGTCGCCGCCGCCGGCCTCAAGGAGTCGCAATACGAGCTCTCCTTTCAGTCCCGTCTGGCGGGCGAGAAGTGGGTTTCGCCTTATACCGACAAGCGGCTCGAGGCCCTGCCGGCCGAGGGCACCAAGAACCTGTTGGTCATGTGCCCGGCGTTCACGTCCGACTGCCTGGAGACCCTTGAGGAAATCCGCGAGGAGGGTAAGGAAACCTTCATCCATGCGGGCGGAGAACACTTCGCGCAAATCCCTTGCCTGAACGATTCGGACCTCTACGTGAAGTACTTGACCGACCGCGCGGCGACCTGGCAGCCGGACCACCGCTGAGCGGCCTTGCCCTCGGGGTGGGGTTGGGCTAGGCCAACGGGGCTTCCCCGCCATGCCCGCTACCGCCCGCCGCCTTGAAGGTTTCACGGAATCCGTCATCCGAGGGATGACCCGCCTGGCCAACCAGCACGGGGCCTTGAACCTCTCCCAAGGCTTCCCGGATTTCGACCCACCCGAAGCCTTGCTGGCCGCGCTGGAGCGCGCCACGCGCGGGCCGCACCATCAATACGCCGTCACCTGGGGCGCCCCGCGTTTCCGCCAAGCCCTCGCCACCAAGGTCAACCGCTGCACGGGCCTGGCGCTGGACCCGGATCAGCACTTTGTCGTCACCTGCGGCAGCACCGAGGCGATGATGGCGGCGATGATGACGGCGTGCGATCCGGGCGACAAGGTCATCGTCTTCTCGCCGTTCTACGAGAACTACGCGGCCGACGCCATCCTGTCCGGCGCGGAGCCCATCTTCGTGCCGCTGCGGGCGCCGGACTTCGCGTACGACCCCGCCGAGCTGGCCCGGGCGTTCGCCCAGAAGCCGAAGGCCATCATCGTCTGCAATCCCTCCAACCCGTGCGGCAAGGTCTTCACGCGCGCGGAACTGATGGAGATTGTCGGCCTCGCGGAGCGGTATGACGCTTTCGTCATCACCGACGAACCTTACGAGCATATCGTCTACGCCCCGCACGAGCACGTGCATGTCGCCACCTTGCCCGGGGCCTTCGAGCGCACCATCACCTGCAACTCGCTCTCGAAGACCTACTCGATCACTGGCTGGCGCCTCGGTTACGTGCAGGCCGCCCCGCACATCATCCAACGAGCCCGTAAGGTCCACGACTTCCTGACCGTCGGCGCCGCCGCGCCCCTGCAGGAGGCGGCCGTCGCCGGTCTCGAACTGCCGATGTCCTACTACCAGGAGATGGCCGTCGGATATGCCCGCAAGCGCGCCTTGTTCAGCGGTCTCCTCGCGAAGACCGGACTTAAGTACACCGAGCCGCAGGGGGCGTATTACTCGCTCCTCGACATCTCTCCCCTCGGTTTCAAGACCGACACCGAGGCCGCGGAATGGATGGTCAAGGAGGTCGGCCTGGCCGGCGTACCGGGCTCGAGCTTCTTCCGGGAGCCGGAGCACCGCTACATCCGTTTCCATTTCGCCAAGAAGGAGGAGACTCTGTTGGCCGCCGGCGAAAAACTCGCCCGCCTCGCCCGGGGGCGCTGAGCGGCCCGGACTCGCCCCGCGAAGAGACTTTTACTTCAGGCCGGCCGAACGGTGCAGGCGGGCGACTTCCTCGTCGGTCAGGGCCCGGTCGAAGACGGCGAGGCCGGCGAGCCGGGCTTTCAGGGCTTCGCCCAGCATGCTGCCGACCGCGTAGCGGGCGCCGACGGTGAAGTTGGCGCCGCCGCCGGGCTTGGTGGTGGCGTGCTTGGCGGGGTCGTAGGCGAAGATGCCTTTATCGTAGAAGTAGGGATTGATCCCGCGATGCCCGCCGTCGGGTCCTTCCTTCGTGAAGTAAGGGTCATCCCGTTTATCCTGCTTCGCGTCGACCTCGCGGACCTCAAGGACGCCGTTGTAGTACGCTTTGATCCAGCGGCCATCGTAGGTGAAGGCGAGGGTGATCCATGCACCCATCGGCAGGCGGGTGCGGTTGGCGGCGTAGTCGGCGCACCAGGGGAGCGCGGAGCCGTCGGCGCGCCGGGAGTGGCCGCCCAGACCGGAGATATGGGGCGTCAGCTGCCCCGGACCTCCGTAGGTCGGCATGTTCAACAGCATCGCGTATTGCCGGGTGCCCGTGTCGTCGAAGGCGCCTTTGCCCTCGCTCCACATGCCAGCGATGGTCGAGCCGCGTTTGAGCTCATCCATGCGCACCACCGCGAATACCGATACGCGCGCGTTCGGGCCGGCGATGTTCAGGTCGCCGGTCCGGGCGTAAGGAATCTCCAGGTAGTGCTGGCCGAGGAAGTGGGCCGAGTAGCCTGAATAGGACCCACCTTCCACGCGCGGGATATCCGGGCCGACGGTCGTGAGCGGGTGCTTGTCCTTTGTGCCCTGGGAGAGGCGCGGGGTCGTCGGCTCCTCGCCGAAAGTCCAGAACGCGACCAAGCCGGAAGTCTTGGTCACCACCGAGGCGTCGCCCGTCGGGGTCGGCGCGGCGAAGCTTGCGAGGGTGAGAAGGGGGACGAGGACGAAGGCGCGCATGGTTCAGGCGAACAGGGCCGCGATGGGTTTGCCGCCGTCGGTCACCGGCACCGGCCGGGCGCCATCCTTCAGGTCCGCGTGGGTGTCGACCCCGAGGGCGGTCAGGATGGTGGCATGGAAGTCAGGCACGCTGACCGGGTCCTGCAGTACCTTCTTCGACAAGTCATCGGTGACGCCGTAGGCGCCGCGGTGGCGAAGCCCGCCTCCGGCCAGCACCATCGAGAAGGCGGAGCCCTGGTGGCCGCGGCCACCGCGACCGTCGAACTCCGCCGGTCGGCCGAATTCGGTCGCGACCACGATGAGCGTCTTGTCGAGCAGGCCTTTCGACTTCAGGTCCGTCGTGAGCGCGGCAAGGGCATGGTCCAGTTCGCGGATCAGCGTGTGCTGATGGGTGATCCCATCGTTATGGACGTCCCAGCCGGTGCCGTTGATGAAATTGAGGTTATGCGAGACTTCGATGAAGCGCACGCCGCCCTCGATCAGGCGCCGGGCGAGTAGGCAACGCTGACCGAACTCGCCACCGTAGGACGCCCGTAGGTCGGCCGGTTCCTTCGCGAGGTCGAAATGCCCCATGAACGCGGGCCCCGCCAGCCGGAAGGCCTCCCGCTGGGCGTCGGCGTATTCGGCCATCGCGGAACCCGCCGACGCCTCGCCCGTGCCGGCGAGTAGCGCGCGCCGAGCGGACTCCCGATCACTCGTCAGTCCCTCGGGGCGAGTGAAGCCCGCGGGCCCGGTCTGCGTGTCCACCAGGTAAACATAGCCGTCCTTCACGCCGAGGAAGCCCGGGCCGCGGCTGACGTTGGGGAAACCGATGAGCATGTAGGCCGGGACCTTCGGGTCGACGGCCCCGCGGCGGTGCGCGACGATCGAGCCGAGCGAGGGGTAGAGGGCGTTGCCGCTGACCATGCGGCCCGTGTGGACTAGGTTCGTGGCGAAAGCGTGCTCGTCGATGACCTTGTGCTGCACCGAGCGAACGGCCGTCATGTGCTCCATCAGCTTGGCCGTCCGCGGGAGGTGTTCGCAGACGCGGACGCCCGCGACGGAGGTCTCGATGGAGGGGTAGAGCGAGCCGGCCTTCTTCTTGGCAGACTGGTTATCGCCGACCGCCTTGGGGTCGAAGGTGTCGATCTGGCCCATGCCTCCGCCGAGCCAGATGAAGATGCAGTGCTCGGCCTTGCCCTTGGGCAGGTGGAGGGGGGTGGCTCCGGGCAGCTGCGCGGCGAAGGGCGCAAGCCCCAGGGCGGTGAGGAAGGTGCGGCGGTCCATGGGATCAGTGATAGAGGGCTTCGGGGGAGTTGACGAGCGCCCAGAGGGCATCCTCGGCGCGCTGGCGCCAGCCAGCCTCGAGACGGGAGGTCGCCGGGTCGCCCCGGCGCGCGTCCTCGGATTCTTGCTGGCGGACCAGCGTGGCGTCCTTGTCCAGGTGATTGGACCACGAGACGTAGTAGGCCGGGCGGCGCGGACCGGGCGTCCGATGTTCGGTGGGCGGCGTGATGCGGGTTACGAAGCCTGGTCGGAGGCGATCCGCGTAGCGCTGTAGTTCGGCCGGGGTCGGTCGTCGGGTGAGCACGCGCAGGAAGAGGGTTTCCACCAAAGCCTCCGGCGAGGTGGCCTCCCGGCAGAGCGCCGTGGCGCCATGGTCGTCGCTCAAGCCCGTGAGCCACGTCCCCATCACGCCGTTGGCCAGGATCGCCGGTTGCAGGGAGTTGGCGGCGTGGTCGCGCTCGGACAGCGGGTCCGGTCGGCTGGCGCGCCAACCGAAGGCGGCGAGCACGTCGCCGACCGCCTGGATGCGAGGCAGCGCGAGAGCGGGGCGGTCGCGTTCGTTGGACGTCGAGGTCAGCATCCACGCGCGGGTGGGCTGACCCAGCGAGATCGAGTTGTCGGACTCGCGGATGCCATCGATATCGAGGCTGACCTCCTCGGTGCGGAACGGTTTACCGGTCGCGGCGAAGAGCCCGTCGACCACCTGTTCGGCGGTCAGGCGGCGCGGCGCGCGGGCGGCGTAGAGCTCGGGCTGCGTCCGCAGCGACGCATCGTCGGCGCGCTGGTACGCCTGGGAGTTGAGGATGAGCCGGCGGACGTGGTCCGCCTCGTACCCGCCGCGGACCAGTTCGCGCGCCAGCCAGCGGAGCAGGGCCGGGTGGGTCTGGCGGCTGCGCTCGAAATCGCCGGACTGCTCGACGAGACCGCGGCCCATCAGCTGCGTCCAGAGCCGGTTGACCATCACCTGGGCAAAGCGCTCGTTCTGTGGCGCCGTCAGCAAGGTCGCCAAACGGTCACGCGGGTCATGCGGGTCGCGCGCCAATTCGTCGGCCACGCTCTCGGTCGCGAACTCCGGGAAGGGCCAGTGCGGCTGGACGGTCGCGCCCGGGGCGAGGGTCACCTCGATGAGCGGCTTGCGGCCCCCTTCGCGGAGCTTGTCCATCGCCACGCTGCTGGTGGCCGGGACCTGGACGCCTTTGGTCTCCAGGAGCGCCGCCAGCGCGAAGACCTGCTCCTGCTTGGTCGAGGTGGCGGGCGAGTCGTGGCAGCGGGCGCACTTGGCGTCGACGCCCAGGAAGGCGGCCGTCAGCACGGTGGCCTTCGCGGCCATCGGCACGTCGTTCTGCGAGGCCATGCCGAAGCCGGCGGGACCGCCGAAACGCTCGCTACCTTGCAGGCGGACGAGTTCGGTCACGAAGAGGTCGAGTGGTTTATGGTCGCGCAGGCTTTCATGGATCCACCAGCGGAACGGGCCGGAGTTGTTCAGCGTGGGGTTGAGGATGTTCGGGTTCTCGGCGAGGAGGTCCTGCCAGAGGCCCATCGCGGCGTCGGCCGCGCGCGGGTCGGCCAGCAGGCGATCGATCACCCGGGACCGCTTGTCGGCCGAGCGGTCGGCCTCGAAGGCGGCGATCTCCGCGGCCGTGGGCGGCACGCCCACCACGTCGTAGGTGACGCGGCGCAGGAAGGCCAGGTCGGAGCAGACAGGGGCGACCTGGGTCGGTTGGGGGCGGAATTCCGGCCAGTGGGCGCCGTCCTGGATCCAGCGGCGAAGGAGCGTCTGCTCGGCGACCGAGAGTCCCGGGCCTTTCGGCGGCATCCTCTCCTCGTCATCGGTCGAGCAGATGCGGGCGAGCAGCGCGCTCTTCGAGGGATCACCCGGAACGATGGCCGGGCCGTCGGATTTTCCTCCGTGGAGCGCGCCGGCGCGGGTGTCCAGGTGCAGGCCGCCCTTCGCCTTCGAGCCCTGGTGGCATTCGAGGCAATTGCTTTCGAGGATGGGCCAGACCTTCCGGTGGAAATCGAGGTCGGACTGGCGGCCGACCTCGGCGCGGTAGGCGGCCAGTTTATCGGCGATGAAGGCGTCGATGGGGTTGAGGGCCGTAAAGCCTTGAGGGCCGTAAATAAAGCCGGCGGGGAAGGCCGGCACCGGGATCTCGGGCGTGGACCGCAGCCAAGCCTGTCCCGCCTCGCGGCGCTTTCGCCAGTAGTCCGCCTCCGTGGCGCGGGCGTCCGCGCGGTGCCTGTCGTCGAGGGCGGTCAGGCGGACTTCCTCTTGGGCGGCGTAGCGGGACCAGCCCGCGTCATCGTAGGTCGCCGTCGTCGCGCCGGGTCCCAGCAGGCTCCAGGTCTGGCTGCCTGCCAGCGAGATCGCCGCGACCGTCTCGCCCAGCTCCGCCCGTCGGCGCGACTTCGGGTTGATCACGTAACCGACGATGGTCTCGAGCGCGATGCGGTGTTCGCGACCGTCGCTCGTGAATTCGCACCATGCTTCGCGGTTGCCCGGTGGCGCGAAGCGGAAGGTCGGCCCCAGGTCGAGGAACTTGTCCTGCACCTTGATCGGCTTGTCGTCGGAGCCGGCGGGCGGAAAGGGGGTGGTCAGCACCAGCCGGTCGTCGATGAAGAGCGCCGCGGCGCCGCGCCCGCGCAGGAGCAGCCGGTGCTTGCCGGCCGGCAAGGTCACCTTCGCGCCGGCGCGGAAGAAGTAGGGACTGCCGCGGTCGCCGCGGACGCCGGTCGCGACGTAAAGGTGGGGCGGGCGGAAGAAACCGAAGGCCGGCGCCGCGTAGCTTTCCGTGGTCGGCAGGACCTCGCTCGGCCAGGCGTTCTTCTCTGGCTTCCATCCGGTCGCGAGCTGGACCAGGACCTCGCCCGGTCTCACTTGGTCCCAGGCGGTGAAGGAACTCGCCTTGACCACGGGGGCCGCGCCCTGCGTGGCCTTGTGGCCCGTCGCCGGGGCGCTGTCGTTGCCGGCGTTCGCGCTGGCGTCGCGCGGCGCCGCTACCGCGACGGCGAGCGGGGGCAGGGTGGTCCGGAAACGTCCGGTGAGTTCCTGGGCCGAGAGCGCCCGCCGATGCACGGCGACCTCATCGAGCCACCCCGAGAAGCTGTTGTTCGGGCTACCCGCCATCGATGAGCCAAGCCAGACCGCATCGTCGTCCACGAGGGGGGCTTCCCGGGTAGCCCCGCCCATGTCCCAGGCACCTTGGATTTCCTGTCCGTCGACATAGCCACGCACGCTTGCCGGGTCGCCGAAGACATAACTCACCGCGACGTGATGCCAGCGCCCGTCGTCGATGACGCCGCGCTTGGTGGTCCAGCGGTGCCAACGGTCATCACCTTGGTCGCCGGCAGCCGGGGTCGTCGCGAAGAGGAAGCTCGGGCAGGCGGAGCCGTACATCTCGCGGAGGCGGAGCGCCCAGTTCTGGTTGGAGGAGCCAGCCTTCGTCCGGCCTTTACCGATCAGGTAGACATTGGAGCCCTTGCGGAGACCATCCAGTTTCACCCAGGCCTCCAAGGTGATTGCGTCACCGTTCTTGAAATCGAAACCACTGGCTGGGCCCGTGTCGGGTAAGACTAAGTGGGCGCCTTTACCGTTGAACTGAGCTGAGGCGTTTTTCTGGTCAAAGGTTGGGTAATCAGGTCGGCGGGGGCCGGGTTGCGCGAAGGTCACACCCCCGACGTTGGCGACCGCGGGTTGGGCCGTCCCGTCGAACGACCACGTCGGTGCTTCCGCCGCGGCAAGGGTGCCGAGGCAACTGGCCAAAGCGATGAGACGGGGTAGGCTCATGGGGACGCATTTAGGACACGGAA
>JBEELT010000039.1:0-16014 GCA_041167995.1 Verrucomicrobiota bacterium
GCTCGGCACGGTGCCCAAGGTCTCCGAGACCGCCGGCCCGGACCGCGCCCTGCTCGCCCGCCAGGACAAGGACCGGCTGGCGACCGAGTCCGTCCGCGCCATCTACTCCGCGATGAAGATCAACCCGGCCTCGGCGGCCGGCCGCGTCTTCCTGGTGACCTCTACGCGCCCGAGCGAGGGCAAGACCTTCATCGCGACCAACCTCGCGCTGGCCTTCGCGCAGCATGCCGAGCGCGTCATCGTGGTCGACGTCGACCTGCGCCTGCCCAACGTGGGCCCGTCCCTCGGTTTCGCCGGCGACGGCGGGGTCAGCCGTTGGTTCAACGGGGAGATGACCTTGGATGAGGCTATCGTCAAGGACGTGGCTCCCGGGCTCGACGTCCTGCCCGTGGGCCTCAGCTGCCGCAACCCCACGCAGGTCATCAACAACCCGCGGTTCGCCGAGATGCTCGACGAGCTGCGCCGCCGCTACGACCGCGTCTTCATCGATTCCCCGCCCATCGGCGCCGTCTCGGACGCCCTGCACCTCATCCCCAAGGTCGACGGCGTCGTCTACGTCGTCCGCTTCAACGTGGTGAGCGCCCGCAACGCCGCCGCCTGCCTGGCCCGCCTGCGCGACGCGGGCGCCCCGATGCTCTGCGCCGTGCTCAACCAGATGTCGGTGCGCCTCGCGTCCGTCTACACGGACACCTACGACCCGTCCGCCGGCAAGTATTACGTCGGTGAGTCCGGCCCCGCCCCCAAGGCCTGAGTTTCCCTTCATGCGTCTCCCCCTCCTGCTGCTCCTCGCGGCGGCCTTCAGCGGCTGCCAGACCGCCCCGGTCACCGGCCGGGCGCAGTTCATCCTCGTCGAAGAGGCCGAGGTCGCCTCGCTCTCGGCCGGCGAGTTCGCGAAGATGAAGAAACTGCCGAACGACCCGCGGCTGGCGAAGATTCGCGAAATCGGCCTCAAGATCGTCGCGGCCGCCCGGCGCGACGACCGCAACGGCGTGCTCCCGCCGGTGTCGCGCTGGGAGTTCGCCATCATCGACGACCGGTCCCCGAACGCCTTCGCCATGCCCGGCGGCAAGATCGGCTTCAACGCCGGCATGTTCGCCTACACCCCCACCGACGACGACATCGCGGTAATCCTCGGTCATGAGGTCGCGCACGTCATCTGCCGGCACGGTGCCGAGCGCGTCTCGCAGCAGCTGGGCGTCGCCGCGGCGGTCGCCATCACCGACGAGGCCACGAAGAAGAAGGATGCCCAGACGCGCCAGGCCTGGGTCGCCGCCATCGGCCTGGGTACGCAGCTCGGCGTCCTGTTGCCTTACAGCCGCAACCACGAGTCGGAGTCCGACTACCTCGGCCTACTCTTCATGGCCCGTGCCGGCTACGACCCCGAGAAGGCCCCGGGCTTCTGGGAACGGTTCGCCAAAATCGGCGGTTCCCGTCCGCCGGAATTCCTGTCGACCCACCCCGCGGACGCCACCCGCATCCGGCAGCTCCGGGGCTGGATGGCCGAGGCCAAGGCCCAACGCCCCAAGGGCTGACGCTCAGCGTCGCTCCAGGCGCAGCGGGCAGGTCAGGTAGATGCCCTTCGGGTCGTTCAGGGTGCGGATCGCCCGCAAGGTCTCGGCGTGCGTCCGCAGGAAGAGCACCGCGGGGTCGCTCGGCGCCGCGCGGGTGAAGAGCGGGTGGTCCTCCCGGCCGTCGGAGAGCAACTGCTGCAGCAGCGACTCCTCGCCCTCGTGCAGGGCGGGGACTTGGACCAGTTGGGCGTCCTTCAGTTCCGCCAGCGACTTGGCGAGGGCGATGGCCTCGCGGAGGCCGCCGAACTTGTCGACCAGGTTGCGCTCGCGGGCATCGGTCCCCAGCCAGACGCGGCCTTGGGCGAGCTCATGCACGCCGTCGCGCTCCAGCTTGCGGCCCTCGGCGACGACCTTGAGGAAGTCCTCGTAGACCTCGTCCACCATGGACTGGATCAGTGCGAGTTCGTCGGCGGCGGCGGCCCGGTGGGCTTGGCCGAGGTCGGCGTAACGGTTGGTCTTCACCCCGTCGTGCCCGAGGTGGAACTTCTTGGCGAGCTCCTCGTAGTTGAACTGCAGCCCGAAGACGCCGATGGAGCCGGTGATGGTGGCGGGGTCGGCCATGATCACACTCCCGCGCGCGGCGATGTAATAGCCGCCGCTGGCCGCGAGGTCGCCCATGGAGACGACGACGGGCAGGCCTTTCTTGCGGAGCAGGGCGACCTCGCGCGCGATCAGGTCGCTGGCGAAGGCGGAGCCGCCCGGGCTGTTCACCCGCAGCACCACGGCCTTCACGCGGGCGTCGGCCCGGAGGCGGCGGAGCTCGAAGGCCAGGCGGTCGCCGCCGACCTCGTCGGGGCCGCCCCAGCCGTCGACGATCTCACCTTCGGCGTAGACCACCGCGACCTTGTCGGCGCCGCGGGGCAGCTGGACCTTGTCGGCGTAGCGCGCCAGGGACACCTGGCGGAAGGACGTCTCGCTGTCGTCGACCGCCGCCCCCGCCTTGCGCACCTTCTCGATGAATTCGTCGCGCTGTTGCAAGGCGTCCACCAACTTGAGCGCCAGGGCCTTCTTTGCGGGGAAGACGCCGCCGGCGTCGGCCGCGCGGTTGAGCGCGGCGTTGGTGAGCTTGCGGGATTGGGCGATCTGGCCGACGACCCGGCTCCACACGCCCTGCACCAGCCGGGTGGACTGCTCGCGGGAGGGCTCGCTCATGCGGTCGCCGAGGAAAGGCTCCACCGCCGACTTGTATTTGCCGACCTTGGTGACCTGCACCCCGATCCCGAGCGTCCGCAGAGTCTCGCCGAAATACAGGTTGCTCGCGGCGAGGCCCTTGAGCTCGAGTTCGCCGGCGGGGTGCATCGCGATCTGGTCGGCGACGCTCGCGAGGTAGTATTCGCCCTGGCTGCCGTTCTCAATCCAGGCGAAGACCGGCTTGCCGCTCTCCTTGCGGAACTCGGCGATGGCCTGGCGGAGCTCGCCCAGCTGGACGACGCCTGCTTCGATTTCGCCAGCGATTACGACGCCCAGGATATTCCGGTCCTTGGCGGCCAGCTCGAGCGCGGCGAGCGCCCGGTAGAGGTCCACCGTCGGGCGGGGGTCGTCGCCGAGCAGCGCGCCCAGGCCCGCTTTGCCGTTCGCGGGGGTGTCGTTCACCACGAGTCCGTGGCCGACGACGAGCAGGGTGCCGGGCCGGACCGTCACGGTTGGTGCGCCGCCGCCCGAGGCGCTCAGCCCGGCGACGATGAGCACCAGCAGCAGGAAGGCGCAGAGGGCGCCCGCGAGGAAGGTGCCGAGCACCGAGGCGAGGAGGGATTTGAGGAATTCTTTCATGGGGGCGTCTACGGAGGATTTTCGCACGATGCCCGCCTAGCGAAACATCGCCATTCAAAAGACGCTTTTTCGACGCTGGTTTCCGCTGGTTTACTGTCGCGGGCGTCGTTAGATTGACCGCATGTACGAGCAGACCCCGGATGCGGGCGCGGCCACCGAACGCAAGGCGCTGGCCATCAACCTCGATCGTTCCGCCTACGGAGCGTTCGCCGAGATCGGGGCGGGGCAGGAGGTCGTCCGCCATTTCTTCAAGGCCGGGGGTGCCTCGGGCACCGTCGCCAAGAGCATGTCGGCCTACGACATGCGGGTCAGCGACGCCATCTACGGCCACCCCAAGCGGTACGTCTCGCGCGAGCGCCTGGAGCAGATGCTGCAGCATGAGTACCAGCTGCTGGTCGATCGCCTGGCTCCCGAGCGCGGGGCGCAGACCCGCTTCTTCGCCTTCGCCGACACGGTTGCGACCACCCCGCACGACGGCAAGGGCCAGGGGCATTCTTGGATCGGCCTGCGCTTCCAGGAGGCGCCGCTCAGCCTGCCCAGCGAGGTGCTCCTGCACCTGCGGCTGTGGGACAAGGACGCGGGCCGCCAGCAGGACGCCCTCGGCATCGTCGGGGTCAATCTCATCCACGCCGCCCTCAACGCGCGGACCGGCGTGGACGCTTTCCTCACCGCCCTCGTCGAAGGCGTGGGCGTCGGCCGTGTGGAAGTTGAGTTCGTCCATTTCAAGGGCCCGGCCTTCGGCGCCTTCGACAACCGGTCCGCGGCGCTCCGCCTGGTCCGCCTGGGCCTGACCGACGCCGTGCTGTTCGGGCCCGAGGGCGACCCCGAGGTCTCCAGCGAATACCTCTACAAGAAAAACCTGCTCGTCGCGCGCGGCACCTTCCGGCCCGTCTCCCTCGTCAACGAGGACATGCTCGCCTGCGCCCTGCGCAACCTGGGGGAGGGTGGGGCGGACGTCCTGCCGCTCTTCGAGATGTGCATCGGGTCGGACCCGCACCCTGAGGCGGAGCTCATTGACCGCATCCGCCTCGTCGCCACGCTCCGCCGCCCGTTGCTCGTCACCCGGCATCGCGGGTGGTACCGCCTGCCGGCCTATTTCCGCATGCACACCACCGGGCGCATCACGCTGGTCGCGGGTATGAACAACCTCGTCGATCTCTTCAACCCCGAGCACTACACGCAGCTCGAGGGCGGCGTGCTCGAATCCTTCGGCCGCCTCTTCAAGGACGGCGTCCAGGTCATGGTCTACCCGATGCGCGGCGACCAGCTGCGGCGGTTGGTCGCCGATCCAGTCGCCTGCAAGGTCTGCTTCCCCGAAAGCTATTCGATCAAGGAGGACGCGGTCATCGCCGCCGGCGACATCCAGATGCGCCCGACGGTCGCCGGCCTCTTCCAGCACCTCCTCAACAACGGCTTCTTCGTGCCGATCGCGGGCGCCGACCCGGCCGCGATGGCCTGCCAGCCCCGCACCCTGGCGGACCGGATCCGGGCGGGCGACGCCGGCTGGGACAAGGAAGTGCCGCCGCCGGTTGCCATCGCGATCAGGAGCCTCAAGTTATGGGCCGACTGACCGCCCATGACCGTGCCCCTGACCTCGTTGCCGCCGCAGGACGACGCCGAACTCGCCTTGTCGGTCGAGCGGGCCTACCGCGAGGGTGCGGTGCTTGACCGGCTGGAGGCGCTCTGGTCGCTCATCCTGGCGAAGTGCTTCCTCCTGCAGTGGGCGATCGACGCCTACGCCCTGCCGGTGCGCGGGCTGGTCTACGTCTGGCTGCTCACCTTCGCCATGGCCGGCGCGGCTTCCGTGCTCTACCTCCGGGCCCATCGCCTGAGGCTGCGCCTGCTGCCGTGGCGCGCCCGCGTCAGCACCGCCCTACTCGTCGGCCTGCTCGTCGGCCTCGGCACCCTGGCCTACGCGCACGGCGCGCGCGGCCTGCTGCCCGCCGGCGCCGCGGCCGCGCTCGCCTGCATCCTTCTCGGCAATGCCTCGCTGGTGCGCGCGACCTTGATCGGCGGACCGGAGCCGATGGTCGGCGCCCTGCTCTGGTGGGCCGCCGCGGGGCAGGCCTTCCGCGACGCCGACGAGCGGGCCTTGCTCTGGGTCGGGCTCGGTTTCCTCGCGGCGCAGGCCTTGCCCGGGTTCGCCCGCCTCGCCCGCCGGCGTCGGGAGCAACGCGTCTGATCAGCCTAGGTCGACGGCGGACTTGCCGCCGGTGCTGTTGATGAGGTGCGCCATGAAGCGCTTCATCGCCGGCGTCAGGACGCGCCCCTTGCGGTGCACGATCGCGAGCGGCCGGGCCACGCGGCGGTCGCGCAGGCGCAGCATCACGAGCGTGCCCTGCTCGACTTCCTGCCGGATGGTGCCCTCGGGGACGAGGGCCACGCCCGCGTCGACCTCGACCGCGCGCTTCAGGGTCTCGATGTTATCGAACTCCATCGACGGCTCGAGCTCGATGCGCTGCTCGCGGAAGAACTGGTCGAGCGCCTTGCGCGTCGGGATATCCTGGTCGAAGCCGATGAACTTGCCGCCCTGCAGGTCGGCGAGGTCGATTTCCTTCTTGCCGGCGAGCTTGTGCTTGGGCGCGCAGATCGCGACGAGCTGGTCCTCCATCAGCGGGGTGATCTCGATTTGCCGCATCTTCTGTGGGAAGGCCACCAGACCGAAATCGACGGCGTTGGAGATCACGTCCTCGTAGACGAGGTTGGAGCGCCGGTACTCGACGCGCACGTTGACGTGCGGGAACTCCTGCATGAAGCGTTTCACGTGCGGCGGCAGCTCATGGAGGCCGATTGAGACGATGGTCGAGACGTGGACCGTGCCGCTGACGACCTTGCGCATCTCCTGCATCTCGCTCGCGACCTGCTCGTAGCGGTTGAGGATGTCCTTCGCGGCCTCGTAGAGGCTGCGGCCCTCGCGGGTCAGCCGGAACTGCTTCTGGCTGCGGTCGACGATCAGCACGTTGAAGTGCTTCTCCATGGAGCGTAGCTGCTGGCTGACGGCCGACTGGGTGATGGCGTTAAGTTTGGCGGCCTTGGAGAAACTCTCGTTATCCACCAGGTCGCGGAAGATTTTCAGGTTTTCGATGTGCATGGAGGAAAGGTCCTTGGATTACTAAATCTAATGCCAAATGCCTTCAAGTGTAGTTTTGCTTATCTAGCAGCCGCGGTTCTGCGGAATCAGCCCTTTGGCGGCGTTGACTCGGGGGCCAATCTCCTCCACTAGTGTTCAAATGGTCACCTATGACCAGTTCGCTGGCCGCTGTGAGGCCGTCTTGGGCCGGATCCGGCAGGCCTGCGTGGCCGCCGGCCGGGCGCCTGACTCCGTGCGTCTCCTTCCGGTGACCAAGACCCACCCCGTGGAGGCGGCGCTCTTCGCTCATCGCTTCGGTCTGCCCGCGGTCGGCGAGAATCGGGTGCAGGAAGCCCTCCAGAAGCGCCCCCAGGCCCCCGCGGAGCTGCGTTGGGAGCTCATCGGCCACCTCCAGTCGAACAAGGCCAAGCAGGCCCTCCAGGCGTTCGACGTCATCCAGTCGGTCGACTCCGCGGAACTCGCCGCCCGCCTCGGTCGGATCGCCGGCGAACTTGGCCTGGTCCGCGAAGCCCTCATCCAGGTCAACTCCGGGGACGATCCCGCCAAGTTCGGCTGCGACCTCGCCGCCGCGCCCGCCGTCCTCGAGGCCGCCTTGGCTTACCCCGCCCTGAAGGTGACCGGGTTGATGGCCATCGCCCCGTTGTCTGATGACCCGGCCGTGGCCACGCGGACCTTCGAAGCGCTGCGACGTTGCCGCGACGAGCTGGAGTCCCGGTTCGCCGTCCGCCTGCCGGAGCTCTCGATGGGCATGAGCGGTGACCTCGAACTGGCGGTGGCCGCCGGCTCCACCTGCGTCCGCGTGGGCTCCGCGCTCTTCGGCGAGCGTCCCTCCGCATGATCCGCCGCCTCATCATCCGCGACCTCGCCCTGATGGACCGCGCCGACCTCGAGGTCGGTCCGGGCTTCACCGTCGTCACCGGCGAGACGGGCGCCGGCAAATCCGTGCTCCTCGGCGCGCTTTCGCTCCTGGCGGGCAACCGCGCCGCGAAGACGATCGTCCGCAAGGGAGCCGAGGAATGCGCAGTCGAGGCCGAGCTCGAGGTCGAGGGCGACCGGCGCTTCGACGAGACGCTGAAGGCCCTGGATCTGCCCGCTTGCGATGACGGCCTGCTGATCCTCAAGCGTTCGGTCCATGCGACCAAGGCGGGGCGGATTTCCGTCAACGGCGGGTCCGCCACCCTCACGCAGCTGCAGCAGCTCGGCGAACTCTGGATCGATTTCCATGGCCCCGGCGAGCCGCAGAAGCTGATGCGCGCCGAGACCCAGCTCGAGATGCTCGACCTGCATGCCGGCCTGGCCGCGCCGCTCGCCGCCTACCGCGCTGGTTGGCGTCAGCGTCACGACCTGCTCCGCGAGGCCGCCGAAGCCGCCGCGGCCGAGCGGCTCTCCGAGGACGAGGAGGCGTTCCTCCGCTCGCAGCTGGAGAAGCTCGACTCGCTGGACCTTTCGGAGGAGGCGATCGCCAAGCTCGAGCGCGACCATGCCCGCGCGTCCCGCGCGCAGGAACTCGCCGCGCTGCTCGGCCAGCTCGACGCGGGCCTCGGGGCCGACGGGCTCGGCGAGGTGCTCCCGAAACTGCTCAAGGCCGGCGATGACGTGGCCCAGATCGACGCGGACGCCGCGTCGCTGCGCGACCGCCTGAACTCCCTCGCGGCCGAGGCCGAGGATATCCGCGCCGATTTCGCCCGGCTGGGTCGCGGGCTTTCCGCCGACGAGGAGGCCACGGCCGACCTCGATGCGCAGATGAACCGCTGGCTAGAGTTCCGTCGCAAGTACGGTCCGTCGGCCGAGACTGTGCGCGAGAAACGCGAGGCGCTGCGTCGCCGGCTGGCTTCGCAGGGCGATGTCGAGGCGCGGGTGGCCCAGCTGAAGGCCGAGGCCGCCCAGGTGGAGAAGGAGCTCCGCAAGCAGGCCGCGGTGCTCCGCGCGGCCCGCCTCAAGGCCGCCGATAAGCTCGCCGCTGCGGCCCGCAAGATGCTCGGCTCGCTCGGCTTCAAGAAGGCGGACCTGCGCATCGAGGTCGCCGTCGCTGATCTCGGCCCGCACGGGGCCGACGCCGTCCGCTTCCTCTTCTGTCCGAACGCGGGCCAGGACCTCCTACCGCTCGACCAGATCGCCTCCAGCGGCGAAGCCGCCCGCGTCATGCTCGCCCTGAAGACCGTGCTCGCTGCGGTCGACCGGACGCCGGTGCTGGTCTTCGACGAGGTCGACGCCAATGTCGGCGGCGAGATCGGGGCCCAGGTCGGCCGCGAGCTGGCCGCCCTCGGGACCGGTCATCAGGTCTTCTGCGTGACCCACCTCCCGCAGGTCGCCGCCCTCGGCCGCGCGCACCTGGTCGTGACCAAGACGCAGGACGACCGCTCGACGACCGTCGCGATCGCGCCGGTCCACGCCAAGCGCAAGGACCGCGAGTCCGAGCTGGCCCGCATGCTGGGCGACCGCGCCAGCAAGGTGGCGCTCTCCCACGCCCGCGAACTGCTCGACGGCGCGCAGTAGGCTCAGGCCTTCTTGACGAAACGGTCCAGGCGCAGGCGCCGGATCATCCGCAGGCCGATTGCCGCCGCCCAGGGCTTGGGCAGGCGCGCGGAGAACCAGCCCAGCAGCTTGTGCTTCCACCCGGTGATCACCTGCGGGTTGGCCTTCGCCATCGCGTGCAGGGCCTCGTCGACGCACGCCTCGGCGGTCTGCCCGCCGATTCCGGTCGAGCCGGTGAAGCCCGCGGCCTTGGAGAAGTTGGTCGAGACCGGACCGGGGCAGATCGCCACGCAGCGCACGCCGTAGGGGCGGGCCTCCGCGTCCAACGCGATGCTCCAGTGCAACGCGAACGCTTTGGTCGCCGCATAGGTCGTCATCAGCGGCGTCGGCTGGTACGCCGCGAGCGAGGCCACGGTCGCGACCTGGCCGCCGCGCGCCTTGAGGTCGGGCCAAAGCAGGCCCGTCAGATGCACGATGGCGCGCATGTTGACGTCGACCATGCGTAACGTGTGCGCCAAGTCCGGGGCGGGGAACTCGCCGTAGGCGCCGAACCCGCTGTTATTAACCAGCAGTATCCTTCCTTCCCGCGGCATAAGTTCCCGTAATTCGCCGACAACCTTCTCGATCTCATGCGGTTGCGCGAGATCGCAGGTAAGGTGACTGAACTTCAGGGAATTCGGGACGCCCTCCGGCGGGGTGCGGGAAAGGTTGAAGACGGCCGCGGCAGTGCCAGACTTACCTAGGCGCGAGAGGATTACGCGTCCGATGCCCGAAGAAGCTCCGGTGATGATCACACAAGCAAAACCCTTGAGGAAATCGTCGACGAAGTCGGTGCGGGCCATGGACGTAGGTTCGTTCGTCAGCCCTAACAACACAACCCCAATGAGCAATGCTCCCATCGTCGTGTCCGGTGTCCATATGGACCTGACCGACGCCCTGAAGGAAACGGTGTGCGCCAAGGTCGAAAAGCTGCTGCGCCACAACCCGCGGATCATCCGCGTGCACGTCGAGCTCGTCCACGCCCGTTCGCGCGACCACAGTCGCGAGTTCGCGGCCCAGATCCGGCTGGAAGTGCCAGGTCCGGATATCGTGGTCCGGGAAGAATCCGAGGACTTGTACAAGTCCCTCGACCTCCTGGTCGACAAGGTCGACCGCCAGCTCCGCCGCCGCCATCGGCTGGAGAAGGAGAAGCGGAACCACCCGCACCCGACCGACCTCGGGGATCTCGGCAAGGCCGCCTGAACCGCGGCCGAGCCCGTGCGACCGACCCCGGTGGCCTCGCGGCCTCCGGGGTCTTTTGTCGGCCCACCTCCCCGAAACACCCTCGCCCTCCGGCGGCTCCCGGCTTTTATCCAGCCCCATGCGGATCTACTTCATGGGCATCTGTGGTACGGCGATGGGCAACGCCGCCTTGCTCATGCGCGCGCTCGGCCATGAGGTCATGGGCTCCGACACCGGCATCTATCCGCCGATGTCCGATCACCTCCGCGGGGCGGGGGTCGATATCCTCGAAGGCTGGTCCGCCGAACGCCTCGCCCAGCTGAAGCCGGATCTGGTCGTGGTCGGCAACGTCGCCTCCCGCGGCCATCCCGAAGTGGAGTGGCTCCTCGAAGCCCGCACCCAAGCCTACGTTTCCCTGCCGGAACTGCTCCGCACCCGCCTCCTGCACGAACGCCGCAACGTCGTCGTGGCCGGTACGCACGGGAAGACCACGACGACCTGCCTGGCCGCGGTGCTGCTCAAAGCCAACGGCACCGACCCCGGTTGGCTCGTCGGCGGCGTCCCCCGCGACCTGCCGGATTCCTCGCACCCCGGCAAGAAAGGCGGGCCCTTCGTGATTGAGGGCGATGAGTACGACACGGCCTTCTTCGACAAGCGCAGCAAGTTCATCCAGTATCTGCCGCACGTACTCGCGATCAATAATTGCGAGTTCGACCACGCCGACATCTTCCGCGACCTCGACGATGTCCTGCGGACGTTCTCCCACGTGATCCGCGTCGTCCCGCGTGATGGCGCGATTGTCGCCAACGGCGACGACGTCAATGTCCAGGGCCTAGTGAAGAACGTCGCTTGGGCTCCGGTCATCCGGGTGGGCACAGGCGCCGGCAACGACGCCGTCATCGCGGATTTCGAAGAATCGCCGACGGGCTCGTCCTTCAGGCTCCTCTGGAAGGGCCAGGAGTGGGGCAGGGTGCAGTGGGCCTTAACCGGCCTCTTCAACGCCCGCAATGCGGCCATGGCGGCCGTCTCCGCTGGCCGGCTGCTCGACGCCCAGGATCCGACCAAGCTCAAGCTCGACGCGCTCAACTCCTTCCAAGGTGTGCAGCGTCGCCAGCAGGTGCTCGTCGACCGCGCCGACCTGACGGTGATCGAGGACTTCGGCCACCACCCGACAGCTCTCGACCTGACCCTCGAATCGTTGCGCGCCCGTTATCCGAAGCATCGCCTGGTGGCCTGCTTCGAGCCGCGCAGCAACACCGCCGCCCGCAAGGTGATGCAGGACGCCTTCCGCGAGGCACTGAAGCAGGCCGATGAGGTCTTCCTGGCGCCGCCGCATCGCGCCGACAAACTCGGCGAGGAGCGGTTCGATAGCGAAGGGGTGGCCGCCGCCATCACGGATGCCGGCAAGAAAGGCTTCGCCCCGGCTTCGAACGAGGCCTTACTCGCCGAACTCACCGCGGTGGTGAAGGGCGACCCGTCTCCGCGCTGCGTCATCTTCTTCTCGAACGGCGCCTTCGGCGGCATCATCCAGAAATTCGCCCAGGCTTTCGCCTGAGCTAGCCGAGCAAGCCAAGCGCCTGCTTGGCGGTCGCGGTATCCTTCGCAATCTGCGCCTGTAGGGTCGCGAGGTCGGCAAACTTCTGCTCGGCACGTAGGCGGCGAATCCAGCGTACGCGCACGGCGTCATCGGTGGTCGGGGCCGCGCCGCGGAGCACGTGGGCTTCGAGCAGGGGAGCGACCGGTCCGCTCTCGACCGTCGGGCGCTGGCCGTAGTTCGCGACGGCGGGCAGGGCTTCGCCTTGGAAGATGACTTCGACCGCGTAGACTCCGAAGGCGGGCTTAAGCTCAGGCTCCCAGGCCACGTTCACGGTCGGGAAGCCGAGGGTGCGGCCCAGGCGCCGACCGCCGATGATGACGCCCTCCGCCTCATAGGGGCGGTGCAGCATCGCGTTGGCGACGGCGAGTTCGCCCGCGACAAGGCACTGGCGGATCCGCGAACTGCTCACCGTCTCGTCGCCGAGCCGGACCGCGGCGACCAGCCGCACGCCGAGGCCTTCGGTCGCGCCATGGGCGATCAGCGTCTCACCGTTGCCGGCGCGGCCGCGGCCGTACTGGAAATTGGCACCGACGTGGAGCGACTTCAGGTGGGGAAAAGTCTGCTTCAGCCACCGGGGGAAATCCGCGGCCGCGATGCCGGCGTGGGCGCGGTCGAACGGCTCGTGGTGGACCACCTGGGCGCCGGCTTCGGTCAGCCGCTCGTCCTTCTGTGCGCGCGTGAAGATCAGCGGGACGGCCGATTCCGGGCGCAGGACCTTGCTCGGGTGCGGGTCGTAGGTGAGCACGCCGACGAGCCCGCCATCCGTCCGGGCGGCTTCGCGGGCGGAGTGCAGCACGGCGCGGTGGCCGAGGTGCACGCCGTCGAAGGCGCCGATGGCGAGGTGGAGGGGCTTCGTCATGCGGCGGACGTGGCGGCGCTCACGGGCACGAGGGCGGCGACCAGCTGCTCGTCGCTCATCGCGCCCAACTGCGGCAGCGTGTGGCCGCGGGAGAGGTCGAGCCCGCCCGAGCGGGTGCGTCGGAGCATCGAGAGGTGGGCGCCCGGGCCGAGTTTACGACCGAGGTCGTAGGCCAGCGTGCGCACGTAGGTACCCTTGGTGCAGCGGACGAGGAAGTTGATCTTCGGGCTCTCCCATGTCAGTAGCGCGAATTCATCGAGGCGGATGGCGCGCGGTTCGCGGGCGACCTCGAGGCCCTTGCGGGCGAGGTCGTAGAGTTTCTGGCCGCCGATCTTCTTGGCCGAATGCATCGGGGGCACCTGGAACTGATCGCCCAGCATCGAGGCGAGGGCCGCGCGCACCTGCTCCTCGGCGATCTCCGGCACCGGGTTCGTCTCCAGTGTCTCGCCTTCGGCGTCCTGGGTGTCGGTCACGACCCCGAGGGTGGCCTCGCCGAGGTACTCCTTGTCCTGGGCCATCAGCTGGTCCGAGGCCTTCGTGGCCTTGCCGACGAGCACGATGAGCAGGCCGGTCGCCATCGGGTCGAGCGTGCCGGCATGGCCGACGCGTCGCGTCCGGTAGAGCCGGCGCACGCTGTCCACGACGTCGTGCGAGGTGATGCCCCGCGGCTTGTCGACGAGCAGCACGCCCGCGGGTTCGGCGGCGGCCTCGCTCATCGCGCCGAGAATTCCCGGTAGTGGGCGATGACGATGCCGAGAATCTTCGCGCGGTCCTGGGGCAGGCGGCAGCCCTGCATGTTGAAGCCAGCCGCGAGCACGTGACCGCCGCCGTTGAGTTTGCCCGCGCAGAGGTCCAGGCGGAGCTTCGGATCGCGGCCGCGGAGGCTGCCCCGGATGCCATCTTTGCCCTCCTCCATCAGCACGGCGATTTCCACGCCTTCGACGGAGCGGGGGAATTCGACCAGGCCTTCCTTGTCCTCCTTCGTGGTGCCGGTCGCGGCGTAGTCGGCCTGCGTGAGCTCGCCGGAGCAGATTTTTCCGTCTTCGTGGAAGAGGATGGTGTTCAGGAAGCGCTTCGTGAGCTCGAGCTTGCCTCGGCTTTCCTGCTCGAAGACCCGGAAGTTCGCCTCGGCCGGGTCGGCCCCGCGCCGCACCAGCTCGGCAACGATGGCCAGCACGTCGGCCGTGGTGCTGCGGTAGCAGAACCGACCGGTGTCGGTCAGGATCCCCAGGTGCAGGCACTTCGCGGTCGCCGCGTCGATGGGTAATCCTTCCTGCAGGGCGGCGGCGGCGAGCACGTGGCAGGTCGCGGCGGCGTCGCGGACCACGATGTTCACGCGGCCGTAATCGGGGTTGGAGGCGTGGTGGTCGATGTTGGTGTGCACGCCGGCGGGGAACTTCGCCAGGAGCTCCTCCCCGACGCGCGTGGCTTCGGCGCAGTCGACGGTCACGGCCACGCGCCCATCGGCGACGTACTCCGCGTTGGTCAGGAATTTCACGCCGACCACGTAGGGGGCCAGGTTCGGCGGGACGCGGTCGCGGTTGACGCAGATGGCGTCGATCCCCGCCGAGAGCAGCAGCCGGGCCAGCGCCACCTGGGAGCCGATGCAGTCGCCGTCCGGCCGCATGTGCCCGAGGACCGCCACGGGTCGTCCGGGGAGTTCCGCGATCAGGCGACGGAGGGCGGGGCCGGCTTCGGGCAGGGTGTGGGCCATGTGTGGCGGGAAGAAACATCGCCCCGCCCTCGCTGGCAAAGGCAAAAGGCGCCGGCGCCGGCGCCGGACCGCGACAGACGGTCGCGGCGCATGTCCCACTCCGCCCAGTCGCCGTCGTGTCGAAACCGCGGAAAGGCCCGATTTACAATCCTCGGGGAACGCTTGAACCCATGGAAGGTTCGGGCATAGTCCCTGCTACAACCCCTTCCGGGGACACCCACCATCCATCATGGACAAGGACAAGAATAACAATTTCACGCCCCGCGCCCGCAAGGTCGTGGAGCTCGCCCGGGCCGAAGCCCGCCGCTTTCACCATAATTACGTGGGTACCGAGCACATCCTGCTCGGGCTCATCAAGCTTGGCGAAGGCGTCGCCGTCAACGTCCTCGGGCGCATGGGGCTGGATCTGAAGAATGTCCGCGCCGCCGTCGAGAAGTCGGTCGGCCCGGGTCCGGAGGAAGCCAAGCAGCCCGACACCATCCCGCTGACGCCCCGGGTCCAGAAGGTCATGGCCCATGCGGTCACCGAGGCCCGCAGCCTCGGCCACGCGTACGTCGGCACCGAACACATCCTGCTCGGGCTCCTCAAGGAAGGCGAGGGCGTCGCCGCCCGCGTGCTGCTCAGCCTGAACGTCGACCTGGAGCGTTGCCGGAAGGAGATCCTGGCCGACATCGACCCGTCCGCGGCCGCCGCCGAGAGCGAGGGTAAGGCCGGTGAGGATGCCCCCTCCGCCGACGAGCCGTCCGACGAGCCGCCTCCTTCCCGCAAGTCCGGCGAGGAGGGCGGTCGCGCGGGCCGCGGCGAACGCCTCTCGCTCCTGAAGACCTTCGGGCGCGACCTGACCGAACTGGCCAAGGCTGGCGAGCTCGACCCGGTAATCGGCCGCAAGGAGGAGATCCGCCGCGTAGTCCAGATTCTCTGCCGCCGCACCAAGAACAACCCCGTCCTCATCGGCGAGGCCGGCGTCGGCAAGACGGCCATCGTCGAAGGTCTCGCCCAGGAGATCGCCGCCGGCATCGTCCCCGAGATCCTGCTCGACCGCAAGGTCATCACCCTCGACCTCGCCCTGATGGTCGCGGGTACCAAGTACCGCGGCCAGTTCGAGGAGCGCATCAAGGGAGTGATGGACGAGATCAAGCGCGCCAAGAACATCATCCTCTTCATCGACGAGATGCACACCATCGTCGGTGCCGGCGCGGCCGAGGGCGCGATGGACGCCTCCAACATCCTCAAGCCAGCCTTGTCGCGCGGCGAGATCCAGTGCGTCGGCGCGACCACGCTCTCCGAGTACCGCAAGCACATCGAGAAGGACGCCGCCCTCGAGCGCCGCTTCCAGTCGGTCAAGGTCGACGACCCGTCGCCCGAGGACGCCATCCTGATCCTGCGGGGCATTCGCTCCAAGTACGAGGACCACCACAAGTGCGAGTACACCGATGTCGCCATCGAGGCCGCCGTCCGTCTCTCGCACCGTTACATCACCGCCCGCCACCTGCCCGACAAGGCCATCGACGTGATGGACGAGGCCGGCGCCCGCGCCCGCATCCGCTCGCTCAACCTGCCGCCCGAGCTCGACGCCGCCCAGGCCGACATCGACCGCGTGGTCCTCGAGAAGGAGGAGGCGTCCCGCCACCAGAAGTTCGAGGAGGCCGCCAACCTGCGCGACCAGGAGAAGAAGCTGCGCGCCAAGCGCGAGAAGATGCTCGAGGAGTGGCGCAA
>JBEELT010000040.1:0-15379 GCA_041167995.1 Verrucomicrobiota bacterium
GTACATGCCGATGACGATGACGGCCAGGACGAGCAGGCCGACGAGCAGGATGCCGAGGAAGATGAAGAAGGGTCCCATGGTGTCCGTCATTAAGGAGCGGAGTCGGGGGTAAGCAAGACGGGAGGGGCCCGCCGGCATGATAAACCGGGGGCAGATTTACCACGCCCACCGGCCCCAGAAAGGGCTTCAGGGCAGGGCCTCGAGCTTACGGCAGACCTCGTCGATGAGGAAGGCCGGCGTCGAGGCGCCCGCCGTGACCCCGACGGTCCGGAAACGGCCGAGCGCCGACAGGTCGAGCTCCGCCGCGGTCTCCACGTGGAAGCACGGCAGCCCCTGCAGTTCGACGAGTTTGGCGAGCTTGACGGTGTTGGCGGAGTGACGGCCGCCGATCACGACGATCGCCTCGCAACCCTGCCGGCGCAGCTCCACGACGTCGGACTGCCGGTCCTTCGTCGCCCCGCAGATGGTGTCGAAGACGAGCGTGCCGGGGAAGCGGCCCCGGAGGCGCTCCGCCAGCCGCTCGAACTCGTCGGTGAACATCGTGGACTGCGAGACCATGCAGACCTTGGCGCCCAGGTCCGGCAGCGCGTCGATGTCGGCCGGGCCGGAGATGACGTGCCCCTGCCCTTCCGCGTAGCCGAGCAGGCCGATGACCTCGGGGTGCTGGGGGTCGCCGAAGATGACGGTGCGGAAGCCTTTCTTGGCGTGGAGGCGGACCTTGCCGGCGATAATCCCGACGTCGGGGCAGGTGGCGTCGCGGAACTCCATGTCGAGCGACTTGAGGTACGCGCGGCGTTCGGGGGAGATGCCATGGGCGCGCACGACCATGACGGCGTTGACATCGGTCGCGCGCGAGACGGCGAGTTTATCCTGGCTACGGTAGTCGCCGACCTCCCGGATACCTTCACCCGTGAGGACCTCCATCATCTGGCGGTTATGGATGAGCGGACCGTCGGTGTAGACGGGGTGGCGGCCCTTCTGGGCGTACTCGCGGGCGATGTCGATGGCGCGCTCGACACCCCAGCAGAACCCGGCGGACTTGGCACGGAGGACCTTCACGGCTCCAAGGTGGGCGGAAGCCGGGACGATTCAAGCAAAGTCGGGCTTACTTCGCGGGGACGCCCCAGATTTCGGCCTCGATGTAGTCGTTCGACGGCGAGGCCGAGTTGCCCTTGGAGTGGAAGCGCACGTAGCGGCCCTTGACGGCGGCGACGGGGATGACGCGACCCTCGTTGGACTCGTAGTAGACGTAGTCCTTGCCCTTGCCGAAGCCCAGCTCGCCTTCGGCGTCGCTGTTGTAGACGGTCGTCACGCCGGTCTTGAAGTCGGGGTCGTCGGAGATCTGCACCACCACGGAGAAGTAGACCCGGCGCTCGCGGTGGAAGTGCCAGAGGGCGATGGCGTGGAGCTCGGCGGTCTTCGGGAGCTCGACCTGCATCCACTGGTGGCCGCGGGGCAGTTCGACCTCGAAGCCCTCCTCGCCGCCCTTGTCGCCGTCGGTCAGGAACGAGAAGTCACCGGCAGCGGCCTCCTTGGCGGAGGAGGTCACCGGACAGCCGAGGGCGAGGTTCTTCGCCTCGGCCGGCACCTTGGGCAGCACGCGGGGGCCCTTGGCCGGCGGCTCGAGGTTGTCGATCTTCATGGGCTTCGGCGTGCCGAGCGCGACGGACTTGGGCAGCACGAGCGGCAGGGGCTTGTCCTCGGCGAGGACGGCGAGGGGCAAGGCGAGGAGGCAGAGGGCGAAGCGCATGGGGGAGAAAGGTTAGACTGCGGGAAACCGCCGAGGTTTCAAGCCCGCGGAGCTTCCAGGGTACGGACCCTACGCTGCTTGAGCGGGAAACGCAGGGTCACGGTGGTGCCCACGTCGGGGGTGCTGCGGATATCGACCGAACCCCCGTGGGCGCGCATGATCTTGAGGAGGATGAGCATCCCGAGGCCGCCCCCGGAGGCCTTGGTTGTGTAATAGGCGTCGAAGACCCGTGTCAGCTTATCGGCCGGGATCCCCACGCCCGTGTCGCGGATGGATAGCACCGCCCACTCGTCGTCGGACGACAGGCTCACGAACAGGTCCCCGCCGCGATCCATCGCCTCGAGGGCGTTCTTGGTCACGTTGAAGAGGGCCTGCTTGACCTGGTTGCGGTCGGCGAGAATCGCGGGCAACGAGCCCGGGAGGTCGACCTGCACGCGCACGCCCAGCTGCTCCATCTGGTCGCGCAGCAAGGCCATGGCTTCGGCGACGACGGAGACGAGGTCGGTCTCGGCGAGGTTCGGCGGGGTCGGGCGGATGGCGCCGAGGAAATCGCGGACGATGCCGTCGAGCCGCTTGATCTCGCCCTGGCAGACCTCGGCGGCCTGGCGGACCTTCTGGGCGGCCGGGGTGTCGCCGAGCTTCTCCGCCTCGCGGCGCAGGAGCTGCAGGTGGATGCCGATCGCGTTGAGGGGGTTGCCGACCTCATGGGCGACGCCGGCGGCGAGGGCCATGATCGAGTCGATGCGCTCGCTCTCGACGCGATCCTCGGTCTGGGTGCGCTCCGCGGTGACGTCGCTCAGCACGGCGACGCGGCGCGTGCGCTCGGCCGAATGGGCGTCGGCGACGCGCGCGAGGTGCACGCGGAGCACGCGCGGCTCGGGGTAGCGGACCTCGAGCTCGCGGGCCATGCCCTCGACGTCGGTCGGCAGGTCCAGCGCGGCGGCGAGGTCGGGCGAGAAGCGGCGGAGTTCCGTGCCGTTGACCTCGGCCGGGTCCGCGCCGAGCAGCACGACGGCGGCCGCGTTGGCGTATTCGACGGAGCCGTCCTGCGCCAGCACGAGCACCCCCTCGCGGAGCGTGTCGAGGACGGTCTCCATGAGGTCGCGCTCCCGCTCGAGGCGGCGCGCGAGGATGGCGAGGTTCTGCGCGTCGAGCCCTTCCAGGCGGCCGAGCACGCGGTCGAGCGAGCTGTTGCGACGACGCGACATGGTCAACGGGCGCGCGCCGTGCGGAGGGCAGCAAGGCGGGCGATCAGCGAGGCCGCGACGGCGGTCTTGGCCCCGGGCCCGAGGACCTCGCGGAAGCCGTCGCGCCCGAGGAGGATGAGCTTGTTCTGGTCGGACCCGAACGCGCCGTGCGGGCCGGCGACGGAGTTGGCGGCGATGAGGTCGGCCCCCTTGCGGTCGAGCTTGGCCAAGGCGTGGGCCTCGACGTTCTCGGTCTCGGCGGCGAAGCCCACGAGGAACTGGTCGGGCCGGCGGCGGCGGGCGAGCGTGGCGAGGATGTCCTCGGTCGGCTCGAACTCCACGGATAGGCCCTCGCCCGTCTTCTTCAACTTCTGGGGATGGCTGACCTTCGGGCGCCAGTCGCTGACCGCGGCCGTCATGATCAGGACATCGCACGGCCCGAACAAGGCGTCGGTCTGGCGCAGCATCTCGGCCGCGGTGACCACTGGGTAGACCATGACCCCGTCGGGCTCGGGCAAGGAGACCGGACCCGAAACCAGGTCGACCGTCCAACCCGCGGCGCGGGCGGCGGCGGCCAAGGCATACCCCATCTTGCCCGTCGACGGGTTGCTGACGAACCGGACCGGGTCGAGGAACTCCCGGGTCGGGCCGGCGGTGATGAGGCAGCGGAAGGACAAGGGACGGAAGCGGAGAGGGGGAAGCGGTTGGCGGACAGGCCAAGCACCAGGGATGACCTTGGCCGAGGAAAGGGGCGGAAACAATCCAGAAGGGCTGGAGCTGGCGCAGAAGCGTTGATGGGTTGATCTGTTGGCCTGTTGGCCAGGGCGTACCGGTTGACACCAACAAAGGAAGGACCAGCCCCCTGCCCCCCGTGCCAAACCCCACCCCTGACTCTCCCTCATCCCTCCCCTTCTCTGGCCAACTGGCCAACCGTTCAACGGATCAACAGAGAGCCCGCCCCTCCTTGCCTTCTCCCTGGCGGGCACTCACATTCCGGGCATGGATATCTACCTGGCGACGGGCAATGCACATAAGGCCGAGGAATTCGGGCGCATGTTCGCGCAAGCGCGACTCGCGGTTAAAGTCCGCTCAGCAAAGGACCTCGGAGGCATGCCGTATGTCGAAGAAATCACCGGCACCTTTAACGGTAACTGCCGCCTGAAGGCCAACGCTCTCCGCGAGATCACCCCACAGAAAGCCTGGGTTCTCGCGGACGACAGCGGCCTTTGTTGCGATGCCTTGCAAGGCGGCCCAGGCGTCGACTCCGCGGTCTATGCCGGCGCCGGAGCGACCGATGCCCAGAACCGGGCCAAGCTGCTCGAGGCCATGAAGAAAGCGCCTCTCCATAAGCGCGGCGCGCGCTTCGAGTGCCACCTCATCCTCCTCGGGCCCAATCAAGAAGTCGGTAAATTCGTGGGCCAGTGCTGGGGCAAAATCCTCGACGCCGAAGTCGGCGCCGAAGGCTTCGGCTACGATTCGCTCTTCGTGCCGGCCAACCACGAGCAAACCTTCGGGCAACTCACCCCCAAGGAGAAGGACAAGATCAGCCACCGCGCCAAGGCGTTCCAGCTCATGGCCACTTGGATGCGCGAGAACGGCGTCGCCTGAGCGCCTCGCACTGCGTCCAACGGCTCGTCCACTGGGTTATTTTAGGCTAGTCCCGAAAAATCCATCAGGGTAGGTTCGGCGCATGACCCCGCCGCTGCCGAAGCTCAAGACCTACGCCTACGCGGACATCCGGCCGTATGCGACGACGACGAAGGTCTTCCTGGTCCTCACCGGCATCGCGACCTTGGCCTGCATGGTCGCGACCTTGCTGCAGTGGGAACTGTTCACGCACGGCGCCTTTACCGAGCAGGAAGGCGACGCGAGCGACAAGCTTATGTTGACGACGGGCATCCTGCGGCTGATCGCCTACGTGATTGCGGGCATCTGCCTGATTGCCTGGACCTACCGGGCACACGTGAACGCCCGCTCCCAGGGCGTCTTCGGCCTGACGCTCGAACCCGGCCTCTACGCCTGCTCCTACCTCATTCCCTTCGTCAACTTCTGGCTGCCCTTCCAAGGCATGAAGGAACTCTGGACCCACTGCTTCGCCGTCGCCGGTGCCAAGCCATCGGCCACGCCCCCGCTCCTGGTCGTCTGGTGGACGACCTGGTTGCTCACGAGTTTCCTGGGGGTCTACGTCAGCAAGATCCTCAAGGTGGTGGACATCCCTTCCGGCATCTACGCCAGCCAGATGAACCTCGTTTGGCTGGCCTGCTCCCTCGCCGCCGGCGTCCTCGTCTGGGTCATCGTCGGCCGGATCAGCGCGCATCAGGCCGAGCGCCACGCGCAGGCCGGGGTGCCGGGGACCGAGGACGTCGCCGCCAACCGCTAACCACCATCCGCCAACCGCTCAGAAGAACACCGCTTCCGACAGGGCCTCGGGCGCGCCCATCAGGGCGACGCGCTGGGCCACGGGGGCGGGCTGGCGACTGCGGCTGAAGGTGATGATCGCGCGGGTGCCTTGGTCGGCGTGCTCCCAAGAGAAACGGGCGCCGTCGGCGAAGGCCCATTCCGCGGCGAGGTTGTCCCCGGACGGCGCCTGTGCGGAGAGCGCGAACGTGGCGTCGAGGTGCGAACGCGAGAGCCCGGCGCAATGCGTGAGGCATCCCTTCATCCAGGCGAGCAAGCCGGTAGCTTCGCCGGCGAGACCGGCGCCATGCGAGACCGTGACGCTGCGCAGGCCGCGCACGAGATCGGCGGGGGCGTGGCCGGCGAGGAACTGGCCGAGGGCCTGTCGGACCGGCAGGCAGCGCGCAACGGCGAGGTCGCGCACGCCCTTGGGCTCGGGGAAAGGCAGCGCGAAGAAGGCGTCGCCCACGAGCGAGCGGTCGGCGACGACGCGGCGACAGCGCGCGCTCCAGCCGAGCCAGGGGCCGAACTCCGCGGGGGTGACGCCGTGGGCCCAGACGTTGGTCGGGAGGTCGCCCTCGAGCCAGGTGGAGACGAGGGATTCGAGTTCGGCGGTCGGGGCGCCGTGCGCGAGCATGAGGGCCTCGCAGCAGCGCTTGCCGCGGCGGGACGGGTCGACGAAGCAGAGCACGTTGACCTTGGCCTCCAGGGGCGCGGCGGCCTCGGCGGCGGGACGCGCGGCCAGCACCACGAGCCGGCACGGGTAGCGCTGCGCGAAGCGGATCGCCTCGTCGAACCGCGCCTGGGCGTCGGCCGGGCTGACGCCCGCGCCGAACATCAGGACGAGGTTCATCTGCGAAGCGCGCGCGGCGTCCTCGCCTTCCTCGGCCCAGGCCTTGTCGAGCGACGGCAGGACGGCGGAGATCTTCACCGGGAAGCCCGGGAGCGCATCGATCAGCGGGTGGGCCATGATCAGCGGCCGGCGTTGCGCCAGGCGTGACCATGCGCGGCCAGGAGGGCGTCGCCGCCTGCGGGCCCCCAGGAACCGGCGGCGTAGGTCTCCACACCGGCCTGCCCCTGCTGCTGCCAGGAGTGCAGGAGCGGGGTGAAGAGGCGCCAGGAGGCCTCCGTCTCGTCGCCGCGGATGAAGAGCGTGCGGTCGCCGACGATGCCGTCGAGGATCAGGCGCTCGTAGGCCTCGGGCGTGTTGGAGCCGTAGGTGGTGGCGTAGCGGAAGCTCAGGCGGACCGGCTGGGTGCGCGGCTCGAGGCCGGGGACCTTCGAGTTGAGCACGAGCGTCGTGCCTTCGTCCGGCTGGATCTGGATGACGAGCCGATTCGGGGCCAGGTCGTAGCGGGCGTCGCCGGCGAAAAGGCCGGACTCGGGCTGCTTGAACTGGATGGCGATCTCGGAGACGCGGCGCGCGAGGCGCTTGCCCGAGCGCATGTAGAACGGCACGCCGGACCAGCGGCTGTTCTCGATGGAGAGGCGCAGGGCGCAGAAGGTCTCAGTGGCGGAGATCTCGGGGATGTCCTTCTCGGACAGGTAACCGGACACCTTCTCGCCGCCGGAGAGGCCTTCACCGTACTGGGCGCGGACCGCGTCGCCGTTGGCGCCGAGACGCAGGGGCTGAATCGACTCGAGCAGCTTGACCTTCTCGTCGCGGATATGCTCGGCGGACAGGGAGCGCGGCTGGTCCATCGCGACGAGCGCGAGGAGCTGCATCGTGTGGTTCTGCAGCATGTCGCGGGTAGCGCCGCTGCCGTCGTAGTAGCCGCCGCGGGTGCCGACGCCGAGCTCCTCGGCGACGGTGATCTGCACGTGGTCGACGTGCCGGCGGTTCCAAAGGGGCTCGAAGATCGGGTTGGCGAAACGCAGAACGAGGAGGTCCTGGACGGTCTCCTTGCCGAGGTAGTGGTCGATGCGGAAGATCTGGGACTCGCGGAAATTGCGGGCGGCAACGGCGTTGAGGTGGACGGCGGAGTCGAGGTCCTTGCCGAACGGCTTCTCGATGATGACTTTGCTCTCGAGGTCGGTGCCGAGCCCGCGGGCGGCGAGGCCGGACTGGCCGAGGTTCTCGAGGATGGCCTCGAAGACGCTCGGGGGGGTCGAGACGTAGAAGACCAGCTGGAGGGGTCGGCCGGCCTTCTGCTCGGCGGCGGCGATCTGCTCCTTGAGGGCGGCGAAGGCGGCGGGGTCGTCGTAGCCGCCGGCCTGGTAGGCGGTGTTGTCCTCGACGCGCTTCCAAATCTCGGGGCGGAAATCACGGCGGGAGAACTTCTTGATGTCGGCGGCCGCCTGGGTCCGGAAATCTGCGTCAGGGATCGGCTTGCGCCCGAACCCGATCAGGTGGAAGTCGGCCGGAAGCAGGCTGTCCACGGCGAGGTTGTAGAGCGCCGGGAGCAGCTTGCGGGCGGCCAGGTCGCCGGAGGCGCCGAAGATGACCACGCAGGTCGGCTGGGCGCCGCGGTGCTTGCTGAGGCCGGAGAGGAACGGATGACGGTCGGTTTCGGACATCGGTATTCAAAAACGGCGAGGCCCGAAGAGGGGCTCGCCGCGGTGTTGGAGGATGCGGACGGAGCCATCGATGCAAACCAGAACTTCGACGATATCGAAGCGCCAGTGGGGCGCGCCCCCGATTTCGCGCAACCAGGCCTTCGCGGCCCGTCGTAAAGCCGTCCTTTTGCGTTCATCGACCGCCGCATGGCCGGCGCCGCCGTGCTCGGCCGTGCGGGTCTTGACCTCGACGAACACCAGCACCCTTCCCTCCAAGGCGACGAGGTCGATCTCATCCTGCCCCGCCCGCCAGTTCATGGCGAGGATGGCCGCCCCGGCCTGGCGATACCGGCCGGCCGCCAACCGCTCGCCCCGGGCGCCCAGGGTCTCGGGCCGCGACCATCGCTTCCGCAGGGACTCCCACCATTGCCTCAAATCCATACTTAAAGAGGTCGTTTGCCAGGTGCGAGCGCCAGCCCGCAGAGGAGGGGTTCTTGACCTAGGGAACAGCCCCGTCCTATCTCTGTCATAAGCCCCTACACCCATGCGTCTCCCCACCCTCCTCGCCCTCGCGCTGATCGCGACCCTCAAGGCCGACCCCCTGCCAGAAGAACTCCGCCAGAACGGCTGGTTCATCGGTTGCCAGGCCTACACCTTCAACCGCTTCTCCGCGTTTGAGGCGATCGCCAAGACCAAGGAAGCCGGCGGCAACCTGATCGAGTTCTACCCCGGCCAGGTCCTCAAGCCCGGCTCCAAGGAGAAGGTGAACCACAACATGTCGGCCGAGTCCATGGCCGAGCTGCAGGCCGAGCTGAAGCGCCAGGGCGTCAAGGCCGTGAACTACGGCGTCGTCGGCGCGGGCAACCCCGAGGAAGTGAACAAGATCATGGCCTTCGCCAAGAAGATGGGCCTGTACGCCGTCTGCACCGAAGCCACCGAGCAGATCGTCGCCTGGGAAAAGGCCGCCATCGAACACGACGTCAAGGTGGCCTTCCACGAGCACGGCGGCTCGATGGACAAGCCGAAGTACAAGGTCTGGCACCCGCTCTACATCCTCGGCGTCGTCGAGAGCCGCGACAAGCGCGTGGGCGCCTGCGCCGACATCGGCCACTGGGCCACCTCGAACCTCAAGTCCGTCGAGTGCCTGCGCATCCTCAACGGCCGCATCATCAGCGTGCACCTGAAGGACAAGGAGAAGTTCGGCCCCTCCCCCGTCGTCGTCGCCGGCAAGGGCGTGGTCGACGTCGCCGCCTGCCTCGAGGAATTAAAGAAGCAGAAGTTCGACGGCCACATCTCGATCGAGCACGAAGCCGACTGGAACGACAGCGTCCCGCAGGTGAAGGCCAACATCGAGTTCGTCAAAGCCCACGCCAAGTAAGCGACGCGCCGAGTTCGCCACCAAGCCCCTGGAAACAGGGGCTTTTTGTTGGGTGGGTGGCTGAGGAGTTGATCGGTTTATCCTTTGGCTGGTTGGCCAGAGCGCACCGGATGCCTCCTAGGTAGGGACGAGCGTCCCTGCTCGTCCGGTCACGTCCTTATCGACTTAGCACTCGACTCAGCACTCCCCCTTGCCCACGTGCCCCCTGGCCAGCCGGCCAGCTGTTACCAATGGCTTCGCCTCGCGACGCGATGGCGTGCCTGACCTCGTGTGAAGGCCGAAGAACCGGCAACGGGGTCAGGCACCATCATGCTTCGCATGCTGAAGCCAGACCCCATGCCGGCGGCCGACCAGGGACGGTCAGCCCTACCAAGGCGGAGTTGAACCGTTGATCGGTTGATTGATTGGCCAGAGGCAAAGGCAACCTCCTTGCCGGCGTGCCAGCCATCTCGAGTCTTTTACTCTGGCCCTCCGGCCCACCGGTCAACAGATCAACTATCTCACCCCTCCGGCGTGAAGCCGAGGACGACGTCCCAGCGCGCGGAGAGTTCGCCAGCCTTGGAGCCCTTGAGCGGGGCGAAGTCGATCGCCACGCTCTCGCGCTGCGCCTGATTCTTGATAGCCTTGTAGACCATGTCGTTGGCGTTGAGCTCATGGCCCTTGATGTAGCATTGCGTGATGAGCTCCTTCTTCCCCTTGATTCGCACGGCGAGATGGATGTGGGGCGTGCGCGGCTGGTAGGGCACGGGCTTGATGGTCCGGAAGACGTACTCGCCGTTGGAGCCCGTGAGAAAACGGCCGAAGCCCTGGAAATGGCCGTCGCGCTTGCCAGCATTGCCGGACTTCGTGTGGATATAGGCGCCGTTGTTGTCGGCCTGCCAGATCTCGACCAGCGCATTACGGACCGGATCGCCATGCTCGTCGAGAATGCGGCCGCTGAGCCAGGTGACTTCGCCGACCGCGGGCGTCACGCCGTTGTTCATGATGATGAGGTCGTTATCCGTATCGAGCGGCAGCTTATCCGGGTAGAAAGGCCCCTCGGTCTGCTTCGGGGTGCGCGTCAGGGCCTCGGCGAAGGCACCCGGGACGGCGAACATCGCCGCGCCCATGGCGACCTTCCGGAGGAAATCGCGACGGGCCTGGAGATGGGCAGGCAAAGGAGGAAGGGGCATGCCTAGGTTGATAGGGCAAAGGGATGAAGGTGCAAGAGAAGCGTGCTGGCGGTTGGCGGAGGGGCGGTCGGCCGCCGGCATGGGGTCTGGCTTCAGCATGCGCAGCATGATGGTGCCTGACCTCATGCCGGATTAGTGACGAAACTTCGGCCTTCAAAACGAGATGTGGGGCCTTTGGCTAGGGTGAGGGCCTGGTCCAGGTGTAGATTTTCCTGATCAAGAAACTCAACGAGCAGTCGTTAGGCTGGATTGACTTATAAAAAGCGAGGCCGCCTTGCGGCGGCCCCCTGGTGGTATCATACGGCAACCTCTACTAGGGCTTTCAGATACGTACCCTAACTTGTGGTCAAACAACTCAACTTCAAGCACCGTTACTTAGGATAACACCCTAGGCTCCCAAGTGGTCATTTTAATAGGTAGGGCTGACCGTCCTCGGTCGGCCGCCGGCATGGGGTCTGGCTTCAGCATGCGCAGTATGATGGTGCCTGACCACGTTGCCGGTTCTTCGGCCTTCACACGAGGTCAGGCACGCCATCGCGTCGCGAGGCGAAGCCAGACCCCGCGTTTCGGCCGCGGACGAGCAGGGACGCTCGTCCCTACCTAGCGGCAAGGAGATAGAAGAGGCAGAGATGGGGTCAGTCGGCAGGGAAAGAATTATAGGATAAGTCCACCCTCCCCGCTACCCTCCGTACTCTGTACTCTGTACTCTGTACTCTGTACTCTGTACTCTGAACTCAGTGCTCGATTCAGCACTCTGTCATCGATCCAGCACTCGATTCAGCACTCGGCCCAATTTCTTCCCCTGACCCTGTCCCTATGGTATCCCTTTGTTGCATCCCCCTTCCCCGCCCCCTAACTTCCGGATGTCCATGTCCAAGGAGACCGATCTCGAGGAAATCCAGCACCTGCGCCAACTAATCGCTCGGCACGAGGACCTGTATCGCCGCCAGCACGCCCCGGAGATTTCGGACTTCGAATTCGACGAGTTGGTGGCCCGTCTCCGCAAACTAGAGGGCAAATACCAGGAGCACGCCGGGCCCGAGCTGGGCATCGGCGACGACCGTTCCGAGGGCTTCCAGCAGCGCGACCACCGGGAGCCGATGCTTTCGCTGGATAATACCTACGACGAGGGTGACTTCCGGGCTTTCGGCGAGCGGCTCCAGAAGGCCCTCGGCACGAGCGACGTGGACTTCGTGGTCGAACCGAAGGTCGACGGGGTCGCCCTCTCCCTCACCTACGAGCGCGGCCGCTTCGTCCGGGCGGTCACCCGCGGCAACGGCAGCCGGGGCGACGACGTCACGCACAACATCGCCCTGATCGCGTCGCTCCCCAGCGAGCTGACCGCCGCCCCGGAGCTGCTCGAGATCCGTGGCGAGGTCTACATGGAGCTCGCGGAGTTCCAGCGCCTCAATGCCGAGCGCGAGGCCGAGGGCGAGGCCCTCTACGCCAACCCGCGCAACCTGGCGGCCGGCACGGTCAAGCTACTCGACCTCACGGAAGCCCGCAAACGCCGCCTGAGCGTGCTCTGCTACGGGCTCGGCGCCTGCGAGCCGGCGACCTTCGCCACGCTCTCCGAGTTCAAGGCCCGGCTCACCCACTGGGGCTTCCCCACGCGCGACGACATCCCGGTGCAACGCGGTATCGAGGCGGCCTGGGGCGCCATCCAGCAGCTCGACGGCCTCCGCCGCGACCTCCCCTTCCCGACCGACGGCGCCGTGGTCAAGGTCGACCGCCTGGCCGAGCAGCAGAAGGCCGGCCGTACGAGCAAGTTCCCGCACTGGGCCGTGGCGTTTAAGTTCCCACCCGACCAGGCCGAGACCATCCTCCGCAAGATCAGCATGCAGGTCGGACGCACCGGGGCCATCACGCCCGTCGCCGAACTCGACCCCGTCCTGCTCGCCGGTTCCACCGTCGCCCGCGCCACGCTCCACAACGCCGACGAGATCGCGCGGAAGGACATCCGCGAGGGTGACACGGTCCGCATCCAGAAGGCAGGGGAGATTATCCCCCAGGTCCTCGGGGTCATCCTTGAGAAACGCCTCGCCGACACCGTGCCGTTCGACTTCGAAGCCCGCCTGAAGGAGCTGGGCCTCGACGCCGTCCGCGTGGGCGACGAAGCGGCCTATAAGCTCCGCGCTCCCTCGCGGGAGATGAAGATCCGCCGGCTGATTCACTTCGCCTGCAAGCAGTGCCTCGACATCGACGGCCTCGGAGAGGCCGTGGCGGAGCAGCTCATCGACCTGACGCTGGTCGACGCCCCGGTGGACGCGCTCAAGCTCAACCGTGGCGAATGGATGATGGTGGAAGGCTTCAAGGAGAAGTCGGTCGACAACATGCTCACCGGCCTCGCCCAGGCCAAGCAGCGCGAACTCTGGCGGGCGATCCACGCCCTCGGCATCCCCAACGTCGGCACGCAGACCGCGAAGGACCTCGCCCGCCACTTCAAGTCGCTGGACGCGCTCGAGGCGGCTCAGCCCGCCGACCTTCTCGTCACCAAGGTCGGCAAGAAAGGCGGCGTCACGCACGAAGCCGTCATCCCCGGGGTCGGCGTCGAGGTCTCCGAATCGATTCTCTCTTTCTTCAGCGACCCCAATCACCGCGACTGGGTGAAGGCCATGCGCGAAGCCGGCCTGAACCTTGTCGAGGCGACCGCCGGGTCCGCCGTCGCAGGCGTCGCCGGCAAGACCTTCGTCCTAACCGGCACCCTGCCCACGCTGGGACGCGACGAAGCCCGCGACCTCATCGAAAAGGCCGGCGGCAAGGTCAGCGGCAGCGTCAGCAAGAAGACCGACTACGTCGTCGCGGGGGAGGAAGCCGGCTCCAAGCTGACCAAGGCCCAGGAACTCGGCGTACCGATCCTCGACGAGGCCGGCCTGCGGCAGCTGTTGGGCTAATCGACTGGTCGACACGCGTTGGTTTACCGCCAACCTTGTTGCCATGCGTCCCCTCCTGGTCCTCGCCTGCCTCTCCGCCGTCCTGTCCGCCGCCGAGCCGGCCAAATACCCCGACGAGGCGAGCCAATGGCGCAAGGCCTACCCGGCCGCCCCAGCCGGCCAGAAGCGCATCGTGATCCACCTGGACGCCCAGGCGGACGAGTTCGCCTGGAAGGTCGAGCTTTCCGTGGGCAAGGAGATGGAGACGGATGGGGTGAACCGCATGGGTGGCGGCGCCAAGATCGAGGAGAAGACGGTCGAGGGCTGGGGGTATAACTATTTCGAGGCGAAGGCACAGGGCGGCATCTTCTCCACCCTGATCGGCGTCCCACCCGGTACGCCCAAGGTGACTCGCTTTGTGACGATGGCCTCCACCGGGCCGGTCCGCTACAACAGCAAGCTCCCGGTGATCGTCTACGTCCCGGAGGGCCTCGAGGTGCGCTACCGACTCTGGAAGGCCGAAGCCGAGACCCGCAAGGGCGAGGCGGGCTAATTTCCGAGGTCGGGCTGGCGGTCGGTCCGGTTTTGGGTTCAAACAGACTCATGAGTGCGCTGTTGCAGCTGCCCGAGCCCATGGCCGAACTCGCCCGCAACGGCGAGTCAGCCCGCTTGGCCGAGGCGCTCACGCAAGGACTCGATATCGACCTGCGCGACCCCAAGGGCAATACTCTCCTCATGATCGCCGCCTACCAAGGACGAGCCGAGACCGTGGCGATGCTGCTGAAGGCCGGGGCGCAAGTGGACCTCCGCAACGAGAAAGGCCAGACCCCGCTCGGCGGGGTCGCCTTCAAGGGCCACGTCGAAATCGCGCGGATGCTCCTGGACGCCGGGGCGGACCCGGTGGGCGACCAAGGCGGCTCCACGCCCGCCGACTTTGCCACGATGTTCGGGCGCCAGGAAATCCTCACCCTCCTCCGCGAACACCGCCCCGCCGCGAAACCTACCCGCTGGTATAGCAAGCTGATCGGCTGGATGAGGCATGGATAGGAATTGGGGAATGGGTGTTGGGCGTCAGGCTGTTCACCGAGGTAGGTAAGGCCCACTCCCTACCACCTACTCCCTACCACCTACTCCCTACCCCCTATTCCCTACTCCCTATCACCCACCCCCTACTCCTGCCCTAATTCCTGCTCTTCGATGGCCTTGCGGAAGAGGTTACGGACGACGAGATAGCCCGCGATGAGCACGGGAAGGAAGGTGGCGTACCAGCCGAAGTGCCAGCAGGCGGCGGAGACGCCGCCGAGCGCGAGTCCGGCGAGCATGGGGAGGATCTGGATGAGGCAACCCTTGCCGATGGCCGCCCCGGTGGGCTCGGTCTGCGAGAAGATGAGGTAGCCCTTGGTCATGGGCGGGATCAGGCCGCAAAGCAGGCTGAAGAGCACCGCCGGCACCAGTTGCCAAAGCAACGCGGGCTGGCCGGCGAGCAGGAGGATCGCGAGGACCCAGATGACCAGGACCGGCAGGAAGGTGAGCAGGAGCGCGGCCTTCCGCGCCCCATAGAACAAGGGGCCCGGGCTGCGGAGCGGGGCGAAGCGGAAGAGGTCGGCCCCGCCGAACTCCTCGGAATACAGCATGGCCTCGCTCACGGTGTAGCCAATGAGCCCGAAGATGCCGGGAAGGAAGATGAAGAGCAGCATGAGGTCGCCGTGAAACCCACCCACCAGGAACATCACGGGGTAGGCGGCGAATTGCACGATGCGCGGGTAGATGCGGACCTTGACGCCGCGGACACGCGTGAACTGGGCCAGGGCGACCAGGAAGCCGGCGCGTTGGACGGGGTCGCGCAACCACGGCCGCAGGAGCCAGCTATCCGCGAGGCGCTCGATCCAGCGGCGGCCGGAGGGACCGACCTTAACGCGCGCCGCGGGTTGTTCCCCCAGGGCGACCACGACCTCCTCGTAGCCGTCGGCGAGGCGCACGAAGGCGAGCCAGGCGGCGAGCAGGGTCACGCCGACGGCGAGGCCGGCGCCGATCCAGAGGTCGGACGTCGGCTGCAAGGTGACGACCAAGGTGTCCAGGCTGCCGAACCAGGCCGGCGGCAGGTACGTGAACCAGGGGTGGCTGGT
>JBEELT010000041.1:0-14943 GCA_041167995.1 Verrucomicrobiota bacterium
CCGGTGGCGCGTTGGTCGGGCCGGGCGATCTGCGCGAGGATCGGCATGTTGTTGCTGTCGAAGAGGCCCCAGCCCAGGCCGAAGAGCACGAGGAAGGCGATGGCCAGCGGGAGCGAGCCCTGACCGATGACGATGCCGACGCCGAGCAACGCCGGGACAATCAGGCTCATGCCGAGGGCGCTGACTTGTTGCCGGCCCCGCGGCGAACGCCGCATCCAGCGGTCCGCCAGCCAGCCGCCGCCCAGCGCGCTGATGATGGCCGCGCCTTGCCACCAGACCACCGCGCTGACGCCGGCCATGCCTTGGGTGAGTCCGAGATCCTTCTGCAGGACGCTGGGCATCCAGTCGCGGACGACCCAGCCGGCCAAGGCCGGCAAGGTGAAATAAAGCAGCAGCAGGCGGAAGTCGCGATTGCCCAGGAGGTCGCCGACCGCCGCGAAGGCCCGCGGGGCTTCGGCCGGCTGGGCGCGCGGGGTGTCCCGCAGGTACCACCAGAGCGGGAAGGCGTAGACCACGCCGAGCAGGCCGAGGCCGGTGAAAGCCCAGCGCCACCCGAGCGCCGGGTCGTCCGCCACGTAGCCGCCGAGGCTCCCGAGCATGACGCCGATGTAGATGCCGATCTGGTGGAGGCCCACCGCGCGCGAGCGCGTCGCGGCGCCGTGGTGGTCGGCGATCAGGGCCAGCGCGGCCGGGATGTAGAAAGCCTCGCTCAGCCCCATGATGGCGCGCGTCGCCAGCAGCTGGTCGTAGCTGGTGGCGTGCGCCGTCGCCCAGGTGTCGGCGGACCAGACGAAGAGGCTCAGCGCGATGACATGGCGGCGCCCGAAGCGGTCCGCCACGTAGCCGGCGAAGGGGCTGGCCAGCGCGTAGGTCCATTTGAACCAGGCGAGGAGGTGTCCCCACTGGGCCTGCGTCTTCAGGTCGTCGACGGAGCCCATGATCGATTTCTGCATCGTCGCGACGAGCTGCCGGTCGAGGTAGTTGAGGAGCGCGACCGGCAGGAGCAGGACCACCATGAGCCAGGCGGTGCGCAAGGGGGAGGGAGCCGGCGCGGGCGGGGTGAAGTTCATCGGAACTTGGCGGGGATGGTCCAGCTGCTGCAGGCGGGCGTGCGGACGCCTGGCCGCGTTTCGCCACTGATGGTGACGAGGTCATCGCCGAGGCGTAGTAACGGCGCCGTGGCCAGCGGCGTCGGCCATTGGCCGACGACCTTGGGCTCGCGCGTCTCGAGGTCGATGAACAGGATCTCGCGGGATTGGCCGGGGTGGTCCGCCGGCGGTTTGCCGTAGTGCGACCCGTCATCGCCACCCACGAAGAAGAGGCCCGCGCCGGACGCCACGCCCGGTCCGGCGGGGGCGGCCAACGGTGAAGCCAGCCCGTGGAAATCGGCCCCCTGCAGCCGGCTGTTCGCGTGGTGGAGGTCGCCTTGGTAGGCGCGCGCCGGCTTGCCGCCTTGCGCGAAGAGCCCGCAACCGCCGCCCCATAGCAAGGTCGTCTCCTCCGCCCCGAAGAGCGGCAGGATCCGCGCCTGCGAGGCTTCCTCCGCGGAGAGGCGCCAACCTCCCTGCGGCTTATCCAGGCGCAGGCTCGCGAGCGTGCTGAGGGCGGCGGTGGCGTCGGGCGAGCGGCTGCCGCCGAGCAGCGCGAGCGCGCCGTTCACTTCGGCGAAACCGGCGTAGGCGCGCGGCTGGGGCAACGGGTCGGCGAATGTCTCGCAACGTCCGTCCGCCCCCACTTTCCAGACGGCGTCGAGGTGCTTATCCGCGTCGGCGCCTCCGGCGATGATGAGCGCCTTGCGATCGGGGCTGGCGCAGAAGGCGGCGTAGGCATTGGGGGCCGGCAGGTCGCCGACCTTACGCCAGGTCCAGCGGTCGTCCGCGCCGCGGCGGCAGAGGAAGATGTCTCGATGGAAGACCTTGGCCCCGCCTTCCCACGGCGGCTTGCCCGGGAAATTCGCTCCGCCCGCGGCGAGGATCGCTTCGCGGCCGTCGCCGTCGAGGATCACCGCCGCCATCATGCCGGCGCGCCCGTGCGGGTCAGGGATGTCGGGTAGCTCCAGCGCCGACAAGGCCGCGGCCCCTAGCAGCAGGACGACGTGGAAAGCGCGCATCTGGGTCATGGTCGCCGGGGTCCGTCTTTACTAGGGCCCAGCCGCAAATTCCGCCAGCCCAACCTTACTCCGCGCGCACCAACCAACCTTCGGTCGAACGGGTGCAGGGGCGGGTCTCGCCGTTGACGACCGCAAAACCGCTGTTCCACTTGGCGCAACCGGTAGTGACCAGGGCGCAGGAGCCGTCGCCGAGGGCGGTCCAGGCGTCGGCGGCCGGGTCGTAGGCCAGCACCTCCTTGGTGAAGCCGGGATGCTTGAGAGGCTCGACCTTACCCGCGAGTTTGCCGTCGTCGCCTCCGAGCACGAGGAACTTGCCCTCGAGCGACGGGCACGGGCTCGGGGCAGCGGCGGCGGCCCGCGGCAAGGGCGCGAGGCGACGCCACTCCTTGCCCAGCGTGAACGCATGGCAGTCCGTCAGGTACTCGCGCTCGGCGCCCTTGACCCCCGGGGAGAGCGCGACGCCGCCGAAGAGGTAGAACGTGTCCTTGGTGCCCGCGGACTGGGCGAGCATGCGTCCGGAGCCGGCGCACAAGGGCAGTTCCTTCCAGCCGGCGTTGAGGTTCGCGAGGTCGAGCGCGTAGGCCGTCGAGGAGGCGACGGTCGCGTCCGGACGTTCGGTGCCGCCGGCGACGATGACCTTGCTGCCGACGAGCGCGCCGGTGGCGTAAGCCAGCGGACGCGGGAGGAACGGAAACGGCCGGACCTGGAGTTCGCCCTCCTCCAGGGAGAGGACGTAGCAGTCGGCGTAATGACGGTGGGAATCCGCGCCGCCGATCGTCAGCAGGCCTTGGCGGATGGAGACGCCGACGCCGTAGCCGATCGGGCGGGGAAGCTTGCCCACGACCGTCCACTTCTTGGAGCGAGTGGTGGCGAGGGCGAGGACCTGGTCATGCCAGACCTTGGCGCCGCCTTCCCAGGCCGGCTTGGCGGGGAAGTTCGAGCCACCCGCGCACAGCAGGGACTCTCCGGTCACGCCGAGGAACGAGCCGCCCACGCCCGGGGCGTTCGGGGTTTCAGGAAGTCGGGTCCAGCGCATGGTGATGGATGCAAGGAAGACAGGCGGCGAGAGGGTGTCCAGAGATTAGGCGTTTCCGCTGGAAACACCTTGTTTTTACGCACGCGGGAGGCTTCCAGCGGCGACGACGCCGGCGGGCGATGCGGTCTCCGGGGCGACTTTTGTTTGACAGAGCGGCCGGGACCTTGCCTTGATTGGAGTCCTTTCGCACTGCCTGGTAGCTCAGCGGTAGAGCAGGTGACTGTTAATCACTTGGTCGTAGGTTCGATCCCTACCCAGGCAGCCAGAAAGGACTCTTTCACCCCTGGGACCCCCGGGCGGAGGGGCGTCCGCAACCTTCTCCTTGACCATGGGAGGGGTTGGGGAAGGATGCAGGCACCATGGGTCAACAGTACAACAAGGTCATCAAGCGTCGCCGTCGTCGCGCCTACCTCGAACGCCAGAAGGCTCGCATCAAGGCCGCCCGTTCCGCGGCCGGCAAGAAGAAGGCCAAGAAGTGAGCCACGCGGTGGGCAGGGCCTCCCTCGGGGTCGCGCTCGCCGTCTTGGGGCTCGTGGCCTGCGGCAACCCGCCGACAGGCATCGCCTACGTCCACGAGCGCTACCGCGCCGCGGCCGACTCCGCCCGCGCCTCCGAAGCCTTCCACGCGAAGGAACACCACGGCGATGATGTCGTTTTCCGCACTCAGGAGAAGTCCCGGGAAGGTTACTATTTTTACGTCCAGCTCGACCGGGTGCCGCCGCCCGACGGTCGCCTGATCCTCGAGGTCGTGCGGGAGGAGAATCGCCCGCCGGTGCGGTTTGATTTCTCCCTCAAGCTCCTGCCGCGGGGTTGGTTCGGCGAACTCGTCATCGGCCTCACCGGCCAGGATGCCGGCCCGTCCACGTGGCGACCGGTCGCCTGGCGTCTTTCGGTGACGGATGCGCAGGGCAAGGCCCTCGCGACCCGGCAGAGTTTCCTCTGGGGCACCCGGCGCGACCTCGGGGAGCGCTGAAATCCATGGCTGTCGGCTGGAGCGATTGGCATCCCTTGGGCCTCGCCCAGGAGGTGCCGGCCGCCACGCTCGCCGAGCAGCTCGACGGCGGGCAGGCCTTCCGCTGGCGCCTCCTGGGCGAGGCCGGCGTCTGGCAGGGCGTCTTCGGCGCGACCGTCGCGGCGGTGCGGGTCGGCGCCGCCGGTCTCGAAGGGCGCGTGCGCGGGCCGGCCGCCGTCGGTCTGGCGGCCTTGCGCGCCTACCTGGACGCCGACGGCGCGCAAGCCCGCCTCGTCGCGGACCTGCCCTGGCGTTCCGACCCCGTCCTCGCGGGGGCGCTGCAGCTGCATCCCGGTCTGCGGATCCTCCGGCAGCCGCCGCGCGACGCGTTGATCGGCTTCCTGTGCAGCTCGAACAAACGCATCCTGCAGATCCGCGAGATGGTCGCCCGACTGGCGACCGAGCTGGGCGCCGACCTCGGCGCCGGGTGCCACGCCCTGCCGGAGTGGTCCGCCTTGGCCGCGGCGGATGACGCGACCCTGAAGCGGTGCGCCCTCGGCTACCGCGCCGCCTTCCTCCGTGGCACCGCGCGCCAGCTGGCGGCCCGGCCGGATTGGGCGGAAGCGTTCGCTGCGTTGCCCACGCCCGCGCTCCTGACGGAGCTGCGCGCGCTGCCCGGCGTCGGCCCGAAGGTCGCGGCCTGCGTCGCCTTGTTCGGCTTCGGTCGGCTCGAAAGTTTCCCGGTCGACACTTGGGTCGTGCAGGCGTTGGGCGGAGCCTATGGCCTGCGGGGCTGGCCCGCGGATCGGCTCGAGGCCTTCGGGCGCATCCATTTCGGTCCGGCCGCCGGGTTGGCCCAGCAGTTCCTGTTCGCGGCCGTGCGGGCGGGTCAGTTGCCGGTCATGCCGGCGACCCAGCCCACACCGCGCACACGAGCCCGGCGGTGAACACCGCGGCGGGCGGACCATCCGCGATCAGGCGACCTTCCTCGAGGGCGATGACCCGCGGGAACGCCCGCGCCCACGCCTCGTCGTGCGTCGCCACCAGCACGGCCGCGCCGGCCTGCGCCCAGGCGCGGACCGCGGCGTGCACGGTCTCGCGGCGTCCCCGGTCGAGCGCGGCGGTCGGCTCGTCGAGCAGGAGCAGGGCGCCGTAAGGTTCTTCCAAGGACGCGAAGAGGCGGGCGAGGTGCGCCGCCTGGCGCTCGCCGCCCGACAGGCTCGCCAGCGGGCGCTCCGCGAGGTCCGTCAGCGCGAGCCGTCCGGCCCAGTCCTTCCAAGCCGCGGGTCGGCCCCCGAGCGCACCGAGCTCGGCGACGGTCTGATCCCAGGCGCAGGACGGGTGCTGCTCCGCGTAGATCCGGCGGCGGGCGGCCGCGGCGGGCGCGGCGGTGCGCGGGTCCAGCCCGGTCGCCGTGATGTCGCCGGTCGTCGCGGGCAGCAGGCCGGCGGCGGCCCGGAGCAACGTGGTCTTGCCCGCGCCGTTGGCGCCCACGAGCGCAACGGCCTCGCCGGCGCGCAGGCTTAGGCCGACCCCGTCGAGCAGGCGGCGGCCGCTCCGTTCGTAGGCGACGCGGCTGAACTGGAGTACGAGGTCAGCCATGGTGGCGTCGGGCGATCCAGACGAAGAGCGGGGCGCCGAGCAGCGCCATGACCGCGGCGGCCGAGAGCGGGGTGCCGGGGAGCGCGGCGCGGCCCAGCGTGTCGGCCGTCAGGAGCAACGCCGCTCCCAGCACGGCGGAGAGGGGCAGGACGAGTCCGTGCCGCGGACCGACCAGCGCGCGCGCAAGGTGGGGCGCGAGGAGTCCGACGAAGGCCATCTGGCCGACGAGGCAGGTCGCGGCGGCGGCGGCCAGCGCCGTGAGCACGATTGCGCGCCGTCGCAACCGCCGGAGATCACAGCCGGCGGTCTGCGCGGCCTCCTCGCCGAGCGCAAGTAGGTCCAAGGGGCGCGCCAGGGTGAGCAGTGCGGCGCCGGCCCCGGCGCAGATCAGGAGGGGGCGTACGATGAGTTCGGGCGAAGCCATCCCCAGCCAGTCGCCGAAGCTGCCGTTGAGCAGCAGCTCGCGCGATTCGGGGGCGAGGTTGGCGATCAGGAGCGTGCCCGCCGCGGCGAACGCGTTGAGACCCAGCCCGGTGAGCAGGAGGCGGGCGGGCGGTCCTTCCCGGCCCAGCAGGACGAGCAAGCCGGAGACGCCGAGGGCGCCGGCGAACGCGGCCGCCGGCAGGCTCCAGGCGTGGGCCCAGGCGAATCCGGGCGCGCCGCCGAGGAGCGCGGCCAGCCCGAGCAACGCGCCGCCGAAGACCCCGGTCAGTCCCGGGTCCGCGAGCGGGTTGCGGAAAAGTCCTTGCTGGGTCGCGCCGCCCAGTCCGAGGGCCGCGCCCGCGGCGATCGCCGCCGCCACCCGCGGGAACCGCAGCAGCGCGAGCGCCCCGCCTTCGCCGAAGCCGCCGCCCGCTGTGCCGCAGGCGAGGGCGCCCGCGGCGAGGAGGACTAGTCCCGCGGTGCCGCCGACCAGCGCGCCGCGGCCGAGCCTCATCGGCCGAGTTCCTTGAGGAGGCCTTCCAGCGGGTTGCGTTTCGGCGCCGCGGGCGCGGTCCCCTGCGTCGGGTTGCCCGGCTGGTAGCTGGCGCCGGACTTGTAACGTTCCACCGCCCCTTGGAGTTTCTCCATCACGTCGGAATGGATGCTGTTGAGGGACCCCTTCACCTGGAACGCCGGGCCCGCCGTCAGGCCGTCGGCCTCGGGCAGCCCGGAGCCGAAGCCGAGTAGGTTGAAGTAGTTCGCGAACTCGCCGGCGCCGCGCAATTTCGCGTCGAAGAGCATCGGCCAGTCGGCGAAGGCGACGCCGGCGCGCATCTGGATGCCGCCGTTCGCGGCGATACTCAGATCCCCGTTGCGCAGCTCGAAGGTCGTCAGTTTCAAGGTCCCGGTCGCCAGGCGCGACGCCTTGAGCTCGAGCCGGTCATACCGGAAGTCGGCCAAGGCTTTCTGCAGCTTCGACACGGCGGAGATCGCGGCGCCGACCTTGGCGATCTGCTCGCCTTGCTTTTGGTTCTTGGTGAGCGCGCCGGCGATGATGGCTAGGCCGCCGAGGGTCTCGCCGACGTCGCTGACGGCTCCGGCGGTCAGGGCGGCACCGCGGTTCGTGTCGCCGAACGAGCGGAGCCGGCCGCCGTCGGAGTTCAGCTCGGCGTCGACCGTGACCACGCCGGCGAGCTCGCCGACGGTGCCGGCGATGCCGGTCACCTTGGCCTTCGTCGCCGCCTTGCCGCGGATGAACTCCTGGGCGAACTCGCGAATCGCGGGGATCGTGTCGGCCACGGCGCCGAGTTCGAAGCCGTTCAGTAAGACGGTACCGTCGAGCACGTAGGGCCCGCCCACCGTGCCCGGCTTGAATTCCAGTTTGGCGCCACCGCCAAGTGTCCCTTCGGCGAAGGTCCCTCCCAACTTGGTGATCTTCACGGCCTGATCATCGACTGTCGCCTGCAGTAGGAAGTCGCGCGCCACGAGTCCCTTGAAACTCGCCTGGGCGATGCGCAGCTCGGCCGAGCCCGTCTGGTCGGCCCACGACGGTTTGGAGTCGGGCTTGGGCTTCGTCGCCGCGACCGGCTTGTCCTCGGCGGCCCGCGGGAGCAGGCCGAGCACGTCGTCGCCGTCGAGGTTGTCGAACTGCACCTTCCCTTGCCAGTCGGTGCGGGTCCCGGTCACGCGTTGCGTCAGGGTGAAGCTCCCCGCCGTCAAGTTGCCGCAGCGCAAGCGTATCTGCCCCTCGGCGGTGAGACCGGCGCCTTCCGGCACGTACTTGCCGCGCACCTCGGCCGCCTTGATCTGGCCCGAGCCGTTCGTGGTCGTCACCTCGCTCACGTCGAGGCTGACGGTGATGCTGCCGTCGGTGGCGCGCGTCGCGGCGGCCTGGTAGTCGCCCGTGGCGATCACGCCCAGCGGACCGGCGAAGGGTTGCGCCGCCAGCGCGCCGAGGCTGCCCGCGAGCTTCAGCGTCGTCGGGGCTTCGCCCAGCCCGAGCGAGAGGTCGCCCACCGCCAGGACGCGGCCTTGGTGCGTGAAGCGCGCCTGACGGAAACCGAGGATGGTGGCCTTCTCGCCCACCAGCAGGTCGAGGCTGGCCGCGAGGTCGCAGCCCTTGACCCATTCCTTGCCCGCCCAGCTGACGCTGGTACCGACGAAGGCCAGCGGAGCGCCTTCGGTCCGCACGAACAGTCCTTCGGTGCGGTAGCCGACCACGAGGTCGGCGCGCTCCAAGGTGCCGCTCAGCTTGAGGCCCGGCACGAGGGCGGCGACGGACTCCAGCGGGAGGTTCGCGGCGGAGGCTTCGAGGATGACGCCGGTCGGCTTGGCTCCGCCGAGCACGAGCGGCTGCCGCAGCTTGAGCCGGAGAAGGTCGGCTCCCGCGCGCGCAATCTTCGCGGAGGTCGCGGTGAGGGTCGGCTTGTCGCCCGCGGCCTGCGAGAGGGCGGCCTGGGCGGCGACGCGGATGCCGGCGAGCTTGTCGCGGGGCAGGTCCTCCCAGCCCGGTTGCGCGGCGAGTTCCGCAATCCCGAGGTCGACGTCGGCCGTGGCGGACCAGGCGCCGTCGTTGCCGGGACGGAAGATCAGTTCGCCGGAGGCGAGCGTGCCCGCCTCGGCGGCGACCTTGAATGGGGCGAGGCGGAGCGCGCCATTGGCGGCCTGCAGCGGGATGTCGGCGTCGATGCCGCGCAGGATCGTCCGCCCCGCGCGTTCGACGTCCAGGCCACGGATCGCGTGCGTCTTCACCGTGTCGATCGCCGGCTGGCCCTTTGCGAGCGTGATGGTCGCCTCGCCGGTCCAGCGGCCGGCCGTGATCGCGAGGTCGGCGCCGGCGAGGAACGGGGCGAGCGTCACGAGATCGGCGTCGGTGGCCTTGAGCCGGAGGGCGATATCCTGCGGTAGTTTGCCTTGGGGGATCAGGATCGGTTGTTCGCTGGTGAGCTCGATGCCGTTGCCCTTCACCTTGAGGGTGTCGAGCACCAGGCTGCCGGTCTTTTGTTCGATGCCGAAGGCGAGCGTCCACGCCGAGCCCGTGCCCTTCGGGATGGCCTTCGAGAAACGGGCGAGGTCCGCCCAACTAGCCTGCAATGGCTGCTCGGGCCAGCTGGTCGCGCGCCACGTACCTTGGGCGGCGGCGAGCTCGGCGTAGACCCGGCCCTTCACCTGGCAGTCCGGCAAGGCCTTGGAGAGGATGCCGAACTTCGTGGGGTCCACGTCGAGCGTGGCGGCGATGGCCGCGGTCTCGCCCGCCACGGCGAGCTGCAGCTTGGCCGCGGGTCGGCGGGCGGCGTCGCTCAGCGTACCCAGCACGATGAGCCCTTCGGGGACGGCGGGCTTGAACTGGCCTCCGAAATCGAGTCCGGCCAGCGCGCCGTGGCGCGCCTGAAGCTCGAGGCTCATGCTGCCGGCGGCCAGCGGGCTCGTGTCCTTGGCGGTGACCGTCAGCGTCGCCTCACCGAGGGCGGCGGCGAGCGCGTCGGGTCCGAGGCCCTTGCCGCCGAACGTCTCACGCAGGGTCGCCGCCAGCACGATATCGGCCTGCGGTTTGGTCACGTTCGTCCCCACCGCGAAACCGGGCCAGGCCACGCCCGCGCGCAGGTCGACCTTGCCGGCGGTGTCGACGCCGTCGCCCGCGACGCTGAAGCGCAGCAGGGTGCCGTCGGCCAAGGTGACGCGACCGGCGGCGGAATAAGGACCGACGACGACGCGCGGCAGCGTGGTCTGGCCGGCCGGGGCGGCGGGGGCCTCGGCGGCGGGGGCGGCTTTCCGGTGACTCAGGTCGAGTTCGAGTCCCTTCGCCTCGAACTTCTCGAGCGTGTAGGTGCCGAACACGCTGGCGAAGAGACCGAGGTCGCCGGTGATGCTGGCCGCCTTGAACTGCAGGCCATCCGGCAAGGTGAGGTCGATGCCTTCGGCCGTGAAGCGGCCGTCGAGCTCGGCCTCGATCTTCGCGACGCCGCCCTGGATCTTGGCGTCGGCGAGCAGTCCCTTCACGCGCGCACCGAGCGCTTCGGCCCGCAATTGCCCGTCGACCCAGAAGAGGGTGCCGCCGAGCAGCAGGGCGAGGAGACCGACGGACCAAAGGGTGAGGCGAAGAGCGCGGGGCATGGGACTGCCGGGAGTTTGCCCCCTTGCTTTTGGCGGGCAACAAAAAGCCCGATGGAATCGCTTCCATCGGGCGGGGTGCGGCCGTCCGTCCAGCCCTCAGGGCTGGGTCGGGTTCGCGCCCGGGTCGGGCTGGGCGGCTGGCGGGGTCTGGCGGCGGGTGCTCTGGCCCGCGATCGTCTTCTTGCGATGGTAGACCAGGTGGTTCGCCAGCATCGCTTGGTCGACGCTCGCGTTGAAGTCATCGAGGCGGCGCGCCTTGGTGCCCATGGTCATGTTGCGACGCCCGTAGCGAATCTCCTTCAGGGCCATCACTTCGTCCTCGTCGAGCAGGCGCTGCAGGTAGGCCACCTTCTGCTTCACCCAGTCGGTGAGGTCCGCGCGGCCGGCGAGGGCGTCGAGGCTTTCCTTGGCGTCCTTGACCAGACCGGAGCGGATGAGTTCCTCGATCTGCTCGAGCTTCTCGGCGATCACGGCTTCCGCGACGGCGGCGGCCACGTGCGGGTCCGGCGGCAGGACGGAGAACGTGCCGAGGTCGAGTTCCGGCAGCGCGAGGAGCGCCGGGCCGAAGGTCACCGGTTCGCCTTCCTTGGTCACCGCAGAGAAATTCACCGCGAGGAGCGAGTCCGCGCGGGCCGCCGGGCCGACCTTGAGTTCGACCACGGCCACGAGCGAAGAGGCCCAGGGCAGGGTGCCCAGCTTGCGGCTCGTGGCGCGGCCTTCCTCCAGGAAGTCCCCGAGGATGCGGGCTTGGACGTCGCTGCCGCCCTGGATGTCCAGGCGCACCTGGCGGAGGTAGGCGTTGGACAAGATGGCGAACTGCTCCTCGAAGGCTTCGTCCAGGTCATCGGCGGTCTGGCCGAAGTTGGCGGCGCCTTCGCCGGCGCGGGCCATGCCGGTCATGAGTGTCTCGTTGAAGCCTTGGCCGAGGCCGACCGTCGAGGTGGTGATGCCGGCGGCCGCGGCCTGGGAGACGTGCTGGAAGATCGCGGGCTCGTCCGTCAGGCCGTGGTTGGCCTGGCCGTCGCTGAGCAGGATGACGCGGGCGATACGTTCCTTGCTGACCTGGCCTTGCAGCTGGCGCATTCCCGCTTCCCAGCCGTCGAAGAGCGCGGTCGAGCCGCCGCTCACGACCGACTGGACGCGCTGGACGAGGCCGGCGCGGTCCGTCGGGTGGACGAGAGGCTGGACGACGTCGACCTGCGAGTCGAAGGTGACGACGGCGACGCGATCGTCGTCGCGTAGGCCGCGGATGATGCGGCTGGCGGATTCGAGGGCGGCCTTGAGGGGGTCGCCGGACATCGACCCGGAGCGGTCGATCACGAGGACGAGGTCAAGCGGGGCGCGGGTGGCGGGGGTCGCGTTGACGGGCTGTTCGGGCGAGACGATGCGGACGAGGGCGTGGATCGGCTCGGCGGCGGCGCGGAGGAAGCCCTTTTTGAGGGCGAGGATTTCGATGGTGGGTTGGCTCATGGGAGGGAAGGACTAACACTCTGCCACAAGGCCTAAATACTGTCAACACCACCACCGAATCTTTTTTGTCATTAACACCAAGTTAGCACTGTCATAAACTGGTAAAAACTCACATATAACTATCTTCTAATGACTTACGGAAATTAAGGACTATCTCATCGATCTCTTCCTGGCTGGGCTTGGCCCGTCCGTCGATGTGCACCATCACTTCGCACCAGGGGGCTAGGCGTATCTTTGACCAGCGCTCCCGCTTGGGCGCTTCGCCCGGCGTGGTGGGGTGAAAGGCCAGAAGTTGCCGGTACAGGCCGCGCACCTCGGGGGAGAGGTCTGGCCGGTCGTATTCCCGCATCACCATCTTGCGAAAGATCAGACCGGGGGAGCGGGAGTCGGAGACATCGCGCAGCAGGTGGAGCGTCTCGCTGCTGAACCGACCGGGTCGGCTGGCGCCGGGATCGGCCGCGCCCGAGTGGCTGAGGCGGCGGGGGGACCGGAGGTAAGTTTCGCTCGGTTCGGCCATCGACGTGATGATTTCCCGCGAGGAGCGGCTTTCGAGTTCGGAGGCCATCGCATGCTCGTCGACGAGCTGATTCAATTGGGCGCGGCTGCTGTGCTGGCGGAGCATGCCGCGGATGGTCTCCAGGTCGTTGCCCCGTTCGGACAGGATGCGGGCCACGAGCAGTTGGCGGACTTGCTTATCCCCGAAATTGGCCCGGCGTTTGTCGTCCTCGGCGCGCTCCGGCTTGTCGATCAGGCCTTCGAAGGCGTAGAAGCGCACGAGGCGCTCATTGGCCTGAAAGCGGGGACCGAAGCCGAGGGAGGCGAGCTTCCCCGAGACGTAGGCGGCGAGCTCCTCGGCGGTGCCCACGAAGGGGCCTTCCAGGGTGGCGGAGAACTTCATCATAGATTTATTGTAGACAGCATACTGTCACCATCCGGCGAAAAGGCAAACCCGAAGGTTCGGGGTGTTTTTCGGGGAGGCCCGGCAAAGAAACAGGCCGCCCGGATGGGCGGCCTGTGAGCCGAGCTCCCTGGGGAGCTTACGAGTTGTGGCTGTAGCCTTCCTCGCCGTGGTCGGAGATGTCCAAGCCGCGCGCTTCTTCTTCCTCGGTCGGGCGGAGGCCGATCGTGGCCTTGAGCAGGTAGGCGAGGACCGCGGTGACGACTAGGGAGAGCACCAAGGTGACCGCGATGGCCTTGAACTGCTCGGTGACCAGAGTCTTGCCGACGATGTCCTTGAGGTTGGTGGCGAGGTTGGCGTTGGCGTCGACCGTGGCCAGGACGCCGGTCATGATGGCACCGAGCGTACCGCCGACCGCGTGCACACCGAAGGTGTCGAGGGCGTCGTCGTAACCGAGCTTCGACTTAAGGTAGACCACCGCGAGGAAGGGCACCACGCCGGCGAGGACGCCGATGAGGACCGCGCCCGAGGCGGAGACGAAACCGGCGGCCGGGGTGATCACCACGAGGCCGGCGACGGCGCCGGAGCAGAGGCCCAGGATGCTGGCGTGCTTGCGGAGGACCCACTCGAGGGCGGCCCAGGTGAAGGCAGCTACCGCCGCGGCGAGGGTCGTGGTCATGAAGGCCTGGGCGGCGACACCGTCGGCGGCGAGGGCCGAGCCGGCGTTGAAGCCGTACCAACCCACCCAGAGAATGCCGGTGCCGATGGCGCAGAGGACCATGCTATGCGGGGTCATGGCCTTCTTGCCGAAGCCGAGGCGCGGGCCGAGGATGATGCAGAGCAGCAGGGCGGACCAGCCGGAGGTCATGTGGACGACGGTGCCGCCCGCGAAGTCGATGGCCTTGATCGAGGCGGTGGCGTTCCAGACGCCATTCATGTCGCCGGTGATGCCCCAGATCGCGTGGGCCATCGGGAAGTAGACGAGGAACATCCAGCCGAGCATGAAGAGCATCACGGCGGAGAACTTCATGCGTTCGGCGATGGCGCCGACGATGAGGGCCGGGGTGATGATCGCGAACATCAGCTGGAACATGGCGAACACGTTCTGGGAGATCCAGTAGGCGTAGTCGGTGTTCGGCGCCGAGGTCACGCCTTCGAAGAAGAAGAACTCGCTGCCGCCGAAGATGTGGCCGAGGAAGGTCCCGCCGAAGCTCTTGCCGAAAACGAGGGAGTAGCCGAAGGCCCACCAGAGCAGCGCCACGAGGCCTGCCAAGCCGAAGCACTGGGCGACGACCGAGAGGACGTTCTTCGAACGGACCAGGCCGCCGTAGAAGAGGAAGAGGCCCGGCAGCGTCATGAAGAGCACCAAGGCGGCGCAGACCATGATGAAGGCGTTGTGGCCCGGACCGGCGACCCCCACGGAGGAGGTGGTGAGGCCCTCGGGAATCGTCGCGTTGCCGTCCTTGTCCTTGGCGACCTTGAGCGGGGCGGTCGGGTCGGTGTTGCCGACGTAGGCCTCGAGTCCGGCGATGCGCTGTTCGAGCGTCGGGGCGGGCGGGGCTTTGGCGGCGGCGGCGGGAGCCGCGGCGGGGGCGGGGGCGGTCTGCGCCGACGACAGGAAAGGCACTGCCGCCAAGGCGAGGATGGTGAGGGTTCGAGACAGGGAGTTCATGGCGTGACCCCTTTCGCAAGCCCCGTGCCAATGCCCCCGGGTGGCGGGTTAGGGCGTTTTGTGTGTAAAATCCATCTCGCCCGGGGGAGCAGATTGCCGTTTTTACGGCAAAACCTCCCCGCCGCCGCTGGCTTTAGCTGTGGTTGTAACCTTCTTCGCCGTGGTCGGCGATATCCAAGCCCTGCGCTTCCTCTTCCTCCGAAGGACGCAGCCCGACCAGGCCATCGACCAGTTTGGCCAGTACCCAGGTGCCGGCGAGCGAGAGCGCGATGCACGCGAGCATCGCGGCGAGCTGTCCACCGATCAGACCGTGGCCGATGAGCTTGCCCCCCGCGACGTTCGCCTCGGCATCCATGAGCAGGGCCGTCGCGAGCGCCCCAATCGTACCGCCGACGCCGTGCACGCCGAAGGTGTCGAGGGCGTCGTCATAACCGAACTTCGGCTTCAGGAGGGAGCAGGCCGCGTAGGAGAGCAGGCCGGCGAGCGCGCCGATGAGCACGGCCGACGTCCCGGAGACGAAGCCGGCGGCGTTCGTGACCGTGGCCAGGCCGGCGATCGCCCCGGAGCAGAGGCCGAGCACCGACGGTTTGCCGCGGTGCAGTTTCTCGACGAGGGCCCAGGCGAGGGTCGCGGTCGCGGCCCCGAGGGTCGTGGTGAGGAAGGCCTG
>JBEELT010000042.1:0-14181 GCA_041167995.1 Verrucomicrobiota bacterium
CGCCGCGCCCAAGGCCGCCGGTAGGTCCGGGGTCGACCAGCGGAAACCGCCCTCCGCGGCCTTGTGCGGCTCGACGGCCAGGTCGGCCAGCAAGGTCTCGGCACCCATCTGTCCGAACAGCAGTTTGACCGCCCAAGCCGGCGCCGGGATGACGGCGGGGCGATGGACGGCCCGGCCGAGGGCGCGGGCGAAGTCGGCTTGACTGACGGGGTGGGGCGCCACGGCGTTCAGCGGGCCCTCGACCCAGGGCGACTCGAGCGCCCAGATGATCATGGAGACCAGATCGCCCAGCCTAATCCAGCTGACCATTTGGCGGCCGGAGCCGACCCGGCCGCCGAGCCCGGCCTTGAAGGCAGGGAGCATCGCCTTGAGCGCGCCGCCCGAGGCCGCCAGCACCATGCCGGTGCGCAGGTGGACCGTGCGGATGCCTCTTTCGGAGCCGGCACCCTCCGGCGTCGCGGCCTTTTCCCAAGCCGCGGAGACCTGTCCGAGGAAACCCTCGTCGGATACCGCGGACGACTCCGTCAGCGTTTCGCCTGGTCGGTGGATGCCGTAGCGGTTGATGCCCGACATCGAGAGGAAGACTTTAGGTGGGTAGCGCAGTTCAGGGGCGGGAAAGACCAAATCCACCGCCAGCAGGCTCGTGCTTTTTTCGCGGCTGGAAAGGATGCGCTCCTTGGCGGAGGTGGTCCAACGCTGCGCAATCGGCTCACCCGCCAGGTGGATGACGGCGTGGGCGCCTTCAAGGAAGCTCGTGTCGAGCCAACCACTGGCTACGTCCATCCCGCCGGGGCCTTGCGTGCGCGAGCGCAGCGGGGCCACCTCGTAGCCCTTGGCTGTGAGCGCCTTCGACAGCGCCCGGCCGACGAGTCCGGTGGCTCCGGTTAGGACGATGCGTGGGCGCGAGGTCATGGGGGGAATAGAACAGTTAATCGTCGGCTGGCAAACGATGGCTGAAGAGAGTCGTCCTAGGGTTTACACACACTTGACCATCCGATGGCCAGGGTCATTATCCATGTGGGTTGCGGGTAGGTTGAAAGGTTTCCGCAGTGGACGCTTTCCCCTTGGGATAGGCCTATCGCACCCATCTACGCTGAGATACAGGCGCACCTAGACAAAGCAGGCTTGCCCCTAGCGAATCCCCTCAGGCTTGGTCACGCTGAGGATCCAAGGCTTGCCGGGATTGGGCACCAGGCCGTGGCGGACCACCGCGTCGCCAGCCGCTTCCCGCGCGCGTCCGAAGGCCTGCACCACGTCGGATTCCTCCGCGCCGCCGGGATGCCCGGTGTAGGCGACGCAGATGAGTCGCCCGCTGGGTCGGAGTTCCGCGTAGGCCGCGTGCAGCGCCCGGGCCGTGGAATCCGGACGGGTGATGATGGCGGTGTTGCCGCCCGGCAGGTAGCCGAGGTTGAAGAGGGCGGCTCCGAGCCTTCCGCGGTGGGCGGCGGGCAGCACCGCGTCCAAATCAGCGTGACTGCGGGCGTGCAGCGTCACGCGGTCGGCCAAGCCTGCGAGGCTCAGCAGGTTGCCCGTCGCGGAGAGCGCCTCAGGCTGGATGTCGAAGGCATGCACGTGGCCGGAAGCGCCCACGGCTTTGGCGAGGCAGGCGGTGTCGCGGCCTTTGCCCGCGGTGCCGTCCATCGCGATATCGCCGGGACGCAGGACCTCCTGGGCGAGGAGTTGCGCACGCTCGGTGACGCGGATGGGGTTTACGGGAGCCAAGGGAAGGATCCGAAGTCCGGGGCGCGCTTCTCGTTCCATGCCTTGCGACCCTCGTCGCCTTCCTCGGAGAGGTAGTAGAGCAGGGTGGCGTTCCCGGAAAGTTCCTGGATGCCGGCCTGGCCGTCGAGCTCGGCGTTGAAAGCCGACTTCAGGCAGCGGATGGCGAGCGGGCTCTTGGTCAGGATCTCGCGGGCCCACTGCACGCCCTCAGCCTCGAGCTGCTCGTACGGGACGACGGTGTTGACTAGGCCCATCTCGAGTGCCTGGCGGGCGTCGTATTGGCGGCAGAGGTACCAGATCTCGCGGGCCTTCTTCTGGCCGACGATCCGAGCGAGGTAGGAGGCGCCGAAACCGCCGTCGAAGCTGCCGACCTTGGGGCCGGTCTGGCCGAAGACGGCGTTATCCGCGGCGATCGTGAGGTCGCAGATCACGTGCAGCACGTGGCCGCCGCCGATGGCGTAGCCGGCGACGAGCGCGATGACGACCTTGGGCATCGAGCGGATCAGGCGCTGGAGGTCGAGCACGTTGAGGCGGGGTACGCCGTCGCCGCCGATGTAGCCGCCTTGCTTGTCCCCGCGGATCTTCTGGTCGCCGCCGGCGCAGAACGCGAACTTGCCGTCGGTCTGCGGGTTGGCGCCGCGCAGGAGCACCACCCCGATGCGAGCGTCGTCGCGGGCGTCGCCCAAGGCCTTGAGCAGTTCCGCGACGGTGTCGGGCGTGAAGGCGTTGCGCCGGTGGGGGCGGTTGATGGTCACTCGGGCGATGCCTTCGGCCTTCTCGTAGACGATGTCCTGGAAGTCCCCGGCTCGTTCCCATCGGATTTCGGACTGCATGATGCCAACTTGCAGGAGCCGCCCATGGTTTCCAACGATTAAGCGACGGGATGCTTGAAAAACGCGGGACAACGCCACAGTTTCCTCCCATGGCCAGCCTTACTCCCGCCCAAACCGCCCAAGTTGCTTCCTGGGTCGCTTCCGGTGCCACGCTTTCGCAGGTGCAGACCCGCCTGGCCGCCGAGCTCGGCGTCACGATGACCTTCATCGATGTCCGCTTCCTCGTGGACGATCTGAACCTCACCCTAATCGAGAAAGAGGAACCGAAGACGCCGGAAGAGCCAGCGGCCGCCGAAGCGACCGACCCGGCCGCAGATCCGACCGTCCCCGCCGCCGGCGGTGCGGTGACCGTCGAGGTCGATACAATCGCCCAGCCGCATGCGATGGTCAGCGGTAACGTCACGTTCTCCGACGGCCAGAAGGCCGACTGGCACATCGACCATCAGGGTCGTCCGGGCCTGACGGCCCGCGTGCCGGGGTATCGCCCGACGCAGGAGGACATCGTCGAGTTCCAGACGAAGCTCGACGGTGCGTTGCGCCAGGCGGGCTTCTGATCAGCGCGTCTTCAGGATCGCCTCGGCCAGCACGAAGTCGGACGGCCGCGTCAGCTTCAGGTTGACGGTGGTGTTTTCGACCAGGGAGACGTCCTGGCCGACGTATTCTACGGCGGAGCTGTCGTCGGTGACCTTGCGGCCCAGGATGGCGACCTTGCGATAGGCGCGGAGCACGGTGGCCGTGCGGAAGACCTGCGGAGTCTCCGCGGTCCAGACCAGGCCGCGGTCGGGCGAGGCCTCCACGGAGTCGGAATCGCCCTTGGCGATCTTCACGGTGTCGGCCGAGCGGCCGGCGAGGATGGCCGCGCCGGTGGCCCAGGCCTTGGCGCGCACCTTGCGGATGGCTTCGTCGGTGACCAACGGGCGAGCCCCGTCATGGATGTGCACCAGTCCGGTGTGGCCTTCGCACGTCTGGAGCGCCGCGTAGACCGAGTCCTGGCGCGATTCGCCGCCGCTCACGAACTGGATCAGGTGGTCCGGCATCGGATGCTCGGCGAGCTGCAACCGCAGACGCGCGAACTGGTCGCTGTCGCGGTAGGTGATGATGACGCGGCCGATGAGGCCGGTGTTGAGGAAGGCCCGGAGCGAGTGGATGAAGACCGGCGTTCCCGCCAAGGTCGCCGTGATTTTGTCGTCGACGACGGACTGCATCCGGCGGGCGGAGCCCGCGGCCAAGAGGACCAGGATATCGTCGCCGCGGTTCAGCATTTACTTGGCTTCGCCGATCTCGCGGCGGATACTCAGGGTTTTGCCGGCGGGATCCTGGTCCTTGAGGATGGGACGGCCCACGACGATGAAGCTGGCGCCCGCGGCCGCGGCCTGGGCCGGGGTCATCACGCGGTTCTGGTCGTCGCCGGCGGCGTCCGGGTAGCGGATGCCGGGGGTCACGAGCGCCGGGCCCGGCCCGAGGTCGGCGCGCAGCACCGGAAGCTCGAGCGGGGAGCAGACGAGGCCATGTGAGCCGGCCTGGATCGCCATGCGGCCCAGGAGGCGCACTTGTTCCTCGGGCGTCCGTTGGACCCCGATGGCGTTCAGCTGGGCTTGGTCCATGGAGGTCAGGACCGTGACGGAGAGGAGTCGGCAGTCCGGCAGGGCGATGTCGGCCGCCTCGCGGGCTCGGGCGATCATCTCGGGACCACCGGCGGCGTGGAGGGTGAGGAGGGAACAGGGACGCCCCTTGAGGCTCTTCACCGCCGAGGCGACGGTGTTGGGGATGTCATGCAGCTTGAGGTCGAGGAAGACCTTGAAGCCCAGGGCATGGAATTCGTCGACGATGCCCGGACCATGACGCGTGAAGAGTTGCAGGCCAAGTTTCACCCAGGCGAGGTTGCCGGCCAAGGGACGAGCCAAGGCCAAGGCTTCCTCCTTCGTTTCGACGTCGAGGGCGAGGATCAGGCGGCAACCGGCGGACATGCGGTGGTTTTAGGGACGTCGGGGCAGGGTCGCAAGTTAAGATAGCGGAGGGCGGGTGGGGAATTAGGGAGTAGGTGTTGGGGCGTAGGTGGTAGAGAGTAGGGGTCGAATTTCCTCGGCTCATCATGCCCAACAAGCGCCTATTCCCTAATACCTACTCCCGATTTCCTGGACGAATTTTACTTCTTCGTCGGGGTCGTGCTGGGGAGTTTCGACACGCCGTTGGTGAACGGCCGCGCCGGCTGCTTGCCGAGGAGGTGGAGGTCGAACCACTCCAGCATGCGCTGGCCATCCTCGCCCATCTCCCTCCAGCCGCCGTGGCCCGCGCCCTCCCGGATCAGGACCTCGCAGGTGGCGCCGGCCGCGGCGGACTTCGCCTGGAAGCGGGTCGCCTGGGAGTGGTGGACCAGCACGTCGTTATCCCCCTGCACGATGTAGATCGGGGGCTGCGACTTCGAGATGTGGTTGATGGGCGAGAGCGCCTTGCCCAGCGCAAGCATGCCCGCGGGGGTCTCGATCTTCGGACCAAAGGCCGGCTTGCGCGTGGCGAGCGGGCCGACGCCGTTGAGGCCGTCGTTCTCGTTGATCCAACTGATGAAGTCGGTCGGCGGGTAGAAGCAGGCCACGGCCTGGACTTCGCTGCCGATGCGACCGAAGCCGTCGGCGGCCTTCGGGTCGCCGGGCTTGCTCGTGAGCGCCAGCATCAGGGAGAGGTGCCCGCCGGCGCTGCTGCCCGTGACGCCGATCTTGTCGGGCGCGAAGCCATAGGTCCCGGCGTAGGCGCGGGCGACGCGGACCGCCCGCTGGACGTCGGTCACGATTTCGTCGATGTGGAAGCGCGGCTGCGAACCGTGGACGACCACGAAGGTCGTGTAGCCGTGTTTCGGCCAGCCGCCGTCGCCGATGCCCGAGTGGTTGGAGTTCCAGCCGCCGCTGACGAGCTTGATGATCGCCGCGCCGTTGGGCTTGGCCGGCTGGAAGACGTCCATCGTCAGGACGAACCCGTCACGCTTCTGGTAGATGACGTCGCGGACGCGGGTGACCTCGGGTGCCGGCTGGGCGGAAGCGAGACCGAGGGAGAGGAGGAGGGCGAAGAAGGCGCGCATGGGGTTGACCATGGGACACCGCTTTCGGCCGGAAGTTGCGGGCAGACCGCTCAGGCGCGGAACTTGATGACCACCTTGAGCACCGTCGTCGGCTGGCCGACTTGGACGCCGGGCTGGTGGCCGTCCTGCGGCAGGAAGACCGTGAAGAAACCGGGGCGCAGGTGCAACCGGGTCGTCGGGCCTGAGGGGTGGGCGTACTTCGCGACATCCTTGGCGGCTTGGTAGGGTTCGGTCACGGCGAGCGTCCGCACATCGGTGTGCCCGCAGATCTCCTCGCCGGCGAAGACCACTTGGATGTCGCCATGGACCTCGTGGGCTTCCCATTTCTTGTCAGCGTCGGGCTTGGTCTCGTAGCGTTGCACACCCGCGGTCAGGCCCGGGCCAGCGATCTCATATTTCCCATCCGGCGTGGCGGGGTCGAACGACTGGAGCCACGCGAACGCCTTGGGGAAGTCCGGGTGCAGCTTCTCGTAAGCGGAGGCGTGGGCGAGGAGATCGTGGATCATAGAGGGAGGGACAGGGACAGGGACAGGGACAGGGCGAGGGACAGGGTGTTAAGGGTTGGGAGTTTAAGTTCGAAGTTAAACTGCAACGTCCGAAATTGGGTTGAGTCGCCCCGGCCCCAGCCCTTCAGGCTTTCTCCACATCATCCGAATTAAGTTCGACGGGTTTTTCCGAGCCGAGGAGTTCGAGGAGTACGGCGATGCGTTTCTGCGGACCATGCAGCCGGAGGACCTCGCCCTCGGAGCCGGCGAAGATACCGCGGATGATGCGGACCTTGCCGCCGACCTGTGGTTCCTCGTCGAGCAAGGATAAGGTCGCGTCCGGGCCGAGCGCGAGAAGGTCGGCGATCACCTTCGGGGCGACCTCCACGGCGCGTCCGCCTTGCGTGACCAGGTGCAGGACGCCGCGGGTGCCGCGGACCGAGGCCGTCAGTTCGGCCGGATCGAAGCGCAGGAAGAGGTAGCCGGGGAAGAGCGGCTCGACCACGACTTTGTTCTTATCATGCCCGCGCCGCGTGCGTCGTAAGCGGGGTAGCACGACCTCGACTTCGCCGAGCGACCGCAGGTTGCGCTCGGCCACGGCCTCCTGTCGGGGTCGCGACTTCACGCAGAACCAGGCGGTCGCCGGCAGGTCCGTCATGCGGGGGTCGCCGCCGGACGGTTTCGCGCCGGGAGCCAGCCGAGCGCGATGAGCACCAGCTGCGAGGGCATGAAGACGAGGTAGAGCCAGAAGAAGCCCGACTCGGTGAAGCCGTAGCTGTGCAGGCCGACGCCGAGGAGGTTCGTGCCGAACCATGACCAGGCGGTGACGATGTTGCCGAAGACCAGCAGTTGCATCAGGCCTTCGCGGCGCACGAGGCCACCCCAGCGGGAGTGCAGGCAAACGGCGCACCAGAGGACGATGAGCACCGCGCCGTTCTCCTTGGGATCCCAGCCCCAGAAACGGCCCCAGCTCTGGTCGGCCCAGATGCCGCCGAGCATCGTGCCCACGAAGCTCGCGAGGGTGGCGAAGGCGAGGATGCCGTAGGCCGCCCGGCTGACGCTGTCGCCGGCTGCGTAGTCGGCCTTGATGGCGCGGAGGACCAGGTGGAGTCCACCGAGGATGCCGGCGACGAACGTCGCCGAATAGCCCAGGGTCACGATGGTCACGTGCGTCGCCAGCCAGAAGTTCGAGTCGAGGACCGCGCGCACGCTCTCGAGGTTATCATCGCCGGAGAGCCCGAGGTTGTGGGCCACCAGCAGCGAGAGGAAGCCGCACAGGCCGGCCGCCGCCGCGCCGATGCCGTTCTTCCAGAAACGTTCGAGGATGAGACCGAGCGCCACGCCGCCCCAGGCGACGAAGATGCCGGAAGAATAGAGGTTCGTCACCGGCGGGCGACCGTGCAGCCACATGCGGTAGAGCAGGGCGGCGGTGTGCAGCGCGAACAGGATCCAGAGCGCGACGGCGCCCCAGCGGCGCAGGCCTTCCTTGCCGGTCGCCCAGTAGATGAGGACGGCCAGTAGCGCGAGGAAGTAGGCCTGGAGCAAGAGGTAGAAGGCTTGGAGACGCCCGAAGCCGGCCTCGGCGGCCACGTGGTCGCTCCAGGTGCCGGCCAGCGACGCGCGGAGGGCGGTCGCCTCGCGCATGCAGGCGTCGTTGTCGCCCTTACGCCAGGCGCTGCAGAAGTTCGCGTAACGGGTGACCACACCCTCGGCCCCCAGGGCGTCGCGGCGGGTGGCGTCGCGTTGGATCGTGCCGAGCAAGGCCGCGCCGAGGTTGTCCCACTCGTCGAGCGAGCCAGCTTCCTTGGGCGGCACCAGCCGGATGGCGCCTTCGCGGGCGAAGTTCTGGTAGCGGTCGACGAGGGAGCGGACGTTCTGTTGGAGTTCCTGGTCGATCGCCGGGGCGGTCCCGGTCTGGCTGTCGCGGTTCTTGGCCATCTCGGCCAGCACGCGGTTGATGGTCATGAACCAAGCCCGGTATTCCTGCTGCGGCTCGATGTCGGGCGGGAGATCGCCTGGGATGAAGGCCATGCTCAGCGCGGCGTACTGGCGGGCGGCGGTCTCGAGCTGGATGATGGCCCGGTCCTCGGCGTCGCGGTCCGCCTGGGGGCGGTTGCGCGCCTTATCGGCCGCCTCGGAGACCGCCTTGCTATTCTTGAGCACGTCGTCCCAGCTCACGAACTTCGTCAGTTCCGGGTCACGCCCGGCCATCCGCAGCACTGCGGGGTGGTCGACGCGGAAGGTGGGCAGGTGGCGGGCGACGTGCGCGCGGAAGGCCACCTCGATGAGCCAATCGACGGAGCCGAGCGCGCCGCCCTTGAGCGGCAGGGGCCGGGCCTCGAGGGCGTCGAGCACGGCTTTGTTGTCCTTGAGGCCGGGCAGGGTGCGGAAGACCTCCGCCCGCTGGGCCTCGGTCCAGGTCGAGGGCTTCTGGCCGAAGGCGACCTTTTCGATGCCGGCCAGGGAGAGTTCGCGGCGCGCGCGCATCTGCAGTAGCGAGCCGCTGGCGAGCGTCTCGATCGGCTGGACGCGGCCGCCGCTCTGCACGGGGATTTCGCCGAACACCCGGCTATCCCAGGTCGTGTCGGCGCCCTGCGCGGGTACGATCGTGGCGAGCAGGAGGGCCGCGGTCGCGGCGGTCTTGCCGCGGCCGCCGATGAAGCGGGCGAGCGAAAAGCCGAACTGCCAGACGAGCCCGAGCGACATGATGAGCACCGAAGCGTAGGGAATCCAGGCCCCGGGGTTGCGCACGACCTGCAGCACCGTGATGTCCTTGCCGTCGCGCGAGTTGCCGAAGCTGGACTGGAAAAGCGTCGCCCCGGCGTGGCGAAGTGGCTGGTTCATCGAGATGACGTAGTTGGGCAGCGTGACGCCGTCGGCGACGACGGTGACGTCGCTCGCGAAGCGCTTCGGGGTGTTGGTGCCGGGGTACTTCTCGTGGGTGAAGGCATTGAGACGGACCGAGAAGGGGTGGTACACGCGGGCCCGGCGGAGGGCGACCTCGTAGGCGCGGCCTGCCTGCTCGAAGCCCTGGGTTCCGAAGGATTCCGTGAGGGCGGCGGAGACGACCCAGCGGCCCAGCTCGACCTGTCCGGCACCGAGTACCGTCACCAGCGCGAGCGGCGCGTTCGGGTTATTGTCGTCGAAGCTCTCCGGATGCGGCTTGAAGGCTAGCTTGGAGGTCGCCCCGATGCCCTTGGTCACGTCGATGGCCTGACCGTCGGTCAGCTGGGATTGCGCGCGCAGGGTCGCGTTGCGGTGGTAGGCGTCGACGCGCAGGGTGAGGCCGGGAGCGGCCTCGAAGCGGGCGTCCTTCGCCAGCAGGTCGTCGGGGATGGCGGTTACCTGGTCGGTCCCTTTTCCGGTCTTCGTAATCAGCACCAGCTCGAATTCGCGGAACGCCTCCGAGTAGTCGCGGCTTGCGCCTTCCGGGATGATCATGGCCGATTCCTCCTGGTACAGGGCGGTCACGAACCCGCCGGCTAGCAGCAGCAGCAGACCGCCGTGAATCATGCCCATTCCGAGGTGGCGCAGGCCGCTCTTGAAGTGGCGCAGGTGCGCGAGCGTGAGGTTGAGAATGAGCAGCGCGCCGAGCAGGAACCCGCCGGGCAGGGGGATGCGCGCGACCGCGGTGTCGTCGAGCGGGTAGAAGCAGACCCAGGAACCGAAGTAGGCTTTTTGGATATGCCACACGCCCCAGTGGACCTGTTCCAGCGTCCCGAGGAAGACCAGCAGGATGGAGAGGATGAGCAGCGTTACCGTCAGCCGGAGGCCGGCCAGCGTATCGAGGAGGCGTCGCCCCGTATCGGCCTTCTTCTGGAAATCGTCGTTCACGGCAGCTTGGATTGGAGGAGGAATTTCGTGAAGGCGTCGGCCTGGGCCTGGACCGCAGGGGTGTCGCCGCTCAGCTTGCAGAACCAGGTGGAGCCGTTCTTCGGGACGAGGAAGGCGTCGGTCGACTTGGCGCCGTCGGCCGAGACCATCACGAAGCGCTGGGCCTCATCCGCGCCCACCTTTCCTGGTTTGGCGGCGGCGAGGATGTCGGCCTCCGCGGCGGGCGGTAGGCCGAGCTGACCACGCCAGCGGTTCACGTTGGCGGTGAGGCCGCCGACGTTGCCGGGGAAGACGGTCACGGCGAGCTCGGCCTTGGTGCCGTTCGGCCCGGCGATCGTCCAGCTGCCCTTGCGCATGGCGTTGGGCGGACCGACCGTCCATCCCTCCGGCAAGGCGGCCCAGGTGGGCTGGCCGGCTTGGGCGGCTTCCGCCTGCATGGCGGGCGTCGCCTGCATCGCCGGGCGCGGCGCGGGCGCGGCGGTCGCCGCGACGGCTTCCTTGGCGGCGGGCGGGTCGGACTTCACCTCGTAGGTCGAGACCTTGGGGGCGGGGCGACAGCCGGCGAGGAGCGCGGCGGCGGCGAGGAGGGAGAGGAGTCGCATGAAGTAAAAGTCGGGCGGGTCACTTGTTGGCTTTCTTGCCGGCCTTCTTCGCGGGGGCCGTTTCGTCCTCGGCCACCTTGCCGGTCTTGGTGCGTTCGACGTATTTCTCGTCGCGAGGCTGGATGATCCCCTTCTTGACCAGATCTGCGACGCTCATCTCGCCGACCGGTCCGCAGTGCGCGACCCAGCGGTCGCACTCGGCGCGCAGTTCGGCCAGCTTCGTCGCCTGGGCGGGGTCCGCTGCGAGGTTCCGTACTTCCCAAGGATCCGTGACTGTGTCGTAGAGTTCCTCGGGGGCGCGCTGCGGGTTGAAGTAAAGGGCCTGCACCGGCGTCAGCGTGCCCGCGGCCTGGGCCGTGCGCAGGGCCTTCATCGTCTGGCCGACTTCCTGGTAGGCGACTTGGCCGGCCTCGTCGACGCCCGGGGCCTGGTTGCGGACATAGCGGTAGCGGGCGTCGCGGACGGAGCGGACGCGGTCGAAGCTCTCGTCCATGTAATCGCGGAACGCGAAGACGTACTTCGGCGGGTTGGCCGCGGTCGGCAGGAAGCAATGGCCGTCATATTCCTTCGGTACCGGGGCGCCCGCCAAGGTCAGGGCGGTCGGCCCGAAGTCGATCCAGCTGGCGAAGTCCTCGCGGACCGTGCCCGGCGCGATTTTGGCGGGCCAGCGCACGATGAGCGGCACGCGCGTGCCGGTGTCCTTGGGGGACCGCTTGAAGCGCGGCATCCCGCGGCCATGGTCGCCGGTCAGGATGACGATAGTGTTCTCCTCGAGGTTATTCTCCTTCAGCCAGACGAGCACGCGGCCCAGGGTGTAGTCGACCGCCGTGACGAGCTCGTGGTAGTGCGCGACCTCGCGGCGGACTTCCGGGGTGTCGGGGTAGAAGGGCGGCAGTTCGACCTTGGCCGGGTCGCGGCGGTCGGAGGGCTTCAGTGCTGAGGTGTTGCGTGCATGGGCGTCGTCGCCGGCGCGGACCTGGCTCTCATGGCTGACGGTATCGTTGATGTAGGCGAAGAACGGCTGCTTGGGCGGAGCGCTCTTGTTCGCCGGCCGGTTTCCGTAGTTCACCAGGAGCTCGCGGGAATCCGCCAGGTTACGCTCGCGGATTCCTTGGAAGTCCGTCTTGCCCGGCCACATCACGTGGTACCCGGCTTCCCGGAGTTTCTCGGTGAAGGGCGCCGGCGGGTTGATCACCTTGGAACGCATGTTCTGACCGCCCCAAGTCAGCGGGTAGATGCCCGAGACCATCCCGCTCCGGGAAGGGGCGCACACCGCGCAATGGGTGAAGGCCCGGGTGAAGAGCGCACCCTCCCGGGCGAGCCGGTCCATGTTGGGGGTGATGGCGTCCTTGCAGCCGTAGGCGCCGGTGTCCGGTCCCATGTCCTCCCCGATCACGAGGACGATGTTTGGGCGGGTCGCGGCGGCGCCGGCGAGGGCGGCGACGAGGACTAGGACCAGCATGGCGAGGCGACGTGGCATCAGGGTGAGACAGGGACCGGCACCCATGGTTGCGGCCTATCCGGCCAAGGCAAAACGAAAGGACGCATTTAGCGTCCTTTTCGTGGGAATATTAGGCCGTCGTTCAGTCGGTGAAGCGGAACAGGGCTACGTCACCGTCCTTGAAGAGGTAGGACTTACCTTCGAGGCGGTAGCGACCGGCGTCGCGGGCGGCGGCGACCGAGCCGTTCTTGACCAGGTCCTCGTAGGAGACCACCTCGGCCTTCACGAAGCCTTTCTCGAAATCGGTGTGGATGACGCCGGCGCACTGCGGAGCGGTCATGCCATGGCGGAAGGTCCAGGCGCGGACCTCCTTTTCGCCGGCCGTGAAGTAGGTGGCTAGACCCAGCAGGTGGTAGGCGCCGCGGATCAGGGCGGACACACCCGAGTCCGTCACGCCGAGGGACTGCAGGAACTCCGTGGCCTCGGCCGGGGAGAGGTCGCATAGTTCGGCCTCGACCTGGGCGCAGATGACGACGTGTTCGCAGCCATGGCGCTGGCCGATGAGCTGGGCGACGGCGGCGACGTGGCGGTTCTTCGACGGGTCGGCGAGGTCGGCCTCCGAGACGTTGCAGGCGAAGAGCACCTTCTTGGAGGAGAGCAGGTTGTAGGTCCGCAGGCGGGCGCGCTCATCGTCGGTGACCTCCAGCGACGAGGCCGGCAGGTTCTCGTTGAGGTGCTTCACCAGTTTGGCGAGCAGCTCGACGTTGGCGATGGCGTCCTTATCCTGGCTCCGGACCTTCTTCTGGTTACGGTCGAGCTGTTGCTCGGCGGACTGGATGTCGGCGAGGATGAGCTCGGTCTCGATGACGCCGATGTCGCGGACCGGGTCGACCTTGCCCATGCTGTGCACGATGTCGTCGTTGTCGAAGCAGCGCACGACGTGGATGATGGCGTCGCACTCGCGGATGTTGGAGAGGAAGTCGTTGCCCTTGCCTTCGCCCTTGGAGGCGCCGGCGACGAGACCCGCGATGTCGACGATGTCGATCGTGGCGGGGATGACGACCTTGGTTCCGGCGATTTTCTGCAGGGCGAGCATGCGGTCATCGGGGACGAGCACGACGCCGACGTTGGGCTCGATGGTGCAGAACGGGTAGTTGGCCGCCTCCGCTTTGCGCGAGCGGGTCAGCGCGTTGAAGAGGGTGGACTTGCCCACATTGGGGAGTCCGACGATGCCGGCCTGGGTCTTTGCCATGGAAAGGGCAACGTGGGCATCCCCCTCCCCGAGGTCAAGAGCCGGGAGGGCGGGGCGGCAGGGCTTGGGCCGCCCGGGTCAGGTCCGTCGAGGGTAGGACGACTTCGTCGCGCGGGCCGGGGAGGCCGCGCAAGACCTCGGCGATGGCGATGCGGCCGTCGAGGCGGCTCACCTTGAGCCAGCCGGTGGGCCGGAGTTCCGTATCGCGGGTGACGATGAATTCCTCGCCTCGTAAGGGGTGTCCGAGGGCCAACGTGACCACCCGCCAGGTCGCCCCCGGCTGGCCGGGCGCCAGGCGACCGACCGGGAGGTTGCGCGAGGCGCCGTCCGGACGGGCGAAGGGATTGGATGGCGCCGCCGCGGCGGGCGACCCCGGGTCGGGTGAAACGGCACAGCCCGCCAGCAGGGCGCCGGCGAGCAGTCCGGCGAACCGGCTCATCCGCGGGGCGGCTGCGGGCCTTCCTGGGGCTTGTTCATGAACGCCTCGAGGGCGCCGCCGGAGGGCACGTTGCCGCTGAGGGGGCCGGATTCCTCGGCTTCCTTATCCTCGTCGGAGATGAACTGGTCGAAGCCGGGTCCGGAGGTGTCGAGCTCGCCTTCGAACATGCCCTGCAGCTGGCGCATGCGCGTCGGGTGGCGCATCTTGCGGAGCGCCTTGGCCTCGATCTGGCGGATGCGTTCGCGGGTCACCTTGAAGTGGCGGCCGACTTCCTCGAGGGTGCGCTGCACGCCGTCGAGCAGGCCGAAGCGCAGGATGAGGACCTCCTTCTCGCGTTCGGCGAGGGAGCGCAGGACGAAGTCGATCTTCTCGCGGAGCAGGCGGGTGGAGGCGGTGTCCGACGGGTTCTCGGCCGACTTGTCCTCGATGAAGTCGCCCAGCGAGGTGTCCTCGCCGTCGCCGACCGGGGACTGGAGCGAGATCGGCTGCTGCGCCATCTT
>JBEELT010000043.1:0-13983 GCA_041167995.1 Verrucomicrobiota bacterium
AGGAGAAGGACGACGTGGCCTTCCGCGTCATCGCCGACCACATCCGCACCCTCTCCTTCGCGATCGCCGACGGCATCCAGCCGGGCAACTCCGACCGCAACTACGTTCTGCGCCGCATCCTGCGCCGGGCCGTCCGTTACGGCCGCACGCTGGGCCTGAAGAACGGCTTCTTCCACCAGCTCGTCGGCGTGCTCGCCGACACGATGGGCGACGTCTTCCCGGAGATCCGTACCCGCCGCGCCGTCGTCACCGACGTCATCCGCATCGAGGAAGAATCCTTCAACCGTACCCTCGACAAGGGCATCGCCCTCTTCGACGACGAAGCCAGCAAACTCCAGGCGGGCGGCGTCATCTCGGGTGCCATCGCCTTCCGCCTCTACGACGAGCAGGGCTTCCCGCTCGACCTCACCCAGCTCATGGCCCGCGAACGCGGCCTCACGGTCGACGGCGCCGGCTTCGAGAAGCTGATGGAGGAACAGCGCAACCGCGCCCGCGCCGCGCAGAAGAAGGAGGTCATCACCCTGTCCGACATCGGTTCCGACCACCCGACGGCCTTCGTCGGCTACGAAGCCCTCGCCACGCAGGCTAAGGTCGCCCAGGTCGCCAAGATCAAGGACCGCTCCGCCGTAATCCTCGACCGCTCCCCCTGCTACGCCGAGATGGGCGGCCAGGTCGGCGACTCCGCGGTCATCACCCTCGGCGGCCGCCAGTGGCGCGTCACCGACACCCAGAAGTCCGGTCAGACCTGGCTCCACTTCCTCGACGGCGAGGACGCCCCGGAAACCGGCGCGACGGTCGAGATCGCCGTCGACCAGGCCCGCCGCGACGCCATCCAGCGCCACCACACGGTCACGCACCTCCTCCACTGGGCGCTCCATGAGGTCGTCTCCCAGGAAGCCTCCCAGAAAGGCTCCGCGGTCGACCCGACCAAGCTGACTTTCGACTTCAACGGCCAGGCGCTCACGCCGGGCCAGCTGGCCGACATCGAGAAGCTCGTCAATGAACGCATCCTCGCCAACGATGCCGTGACGTGGAGCGAGGTGCCCTACGCCTCCGTGAAGGGCCGCCCCGACATCATGCAGTTCTTCGGCGACAAGTACGGCGACGCCGTGCGCGTCGTGCAGGTCGGCGGCAAGGCCGCCGCGCTGAATGGCTGGTCGATGGAACTCTGCGCCGGCACGCACGTCCGCCGCACTGGCGAGATCGGCCTCTTCCGCATCGTCGGCGAGAACGCCATCGCCGCCGGCGTCCGTCGCATCGAGGCCGTCGCCGGCCTCGCCGGCTACGAGCGCGCCCGCGCCGACGCCGAGCTACTGAAGTCGCTCGCAGCCGCGACCAACACCCCGGTGCCCGACCTCCTCAAGCGCCTCGAGCAGGTCATGGAGCAGTCCGCCGCCCTCGAAAAGAAGCTCAAGGTCTACCGCGATAAGGAATCCTCTCAACTGGCCGACGCCCTCGCCGCCAAGGCGGGCGACCGCGCGGGCCTGAAGTACGTCGTCGCGCAGGTGAGCGCCGAGACGCCCAACGACCTCCGCGACCTCGGCGCCAAGGTGGCCGGCAAGGTCGGTCCCGCCGCCGTCGTGGTCCTGGCCGCCGTCTTCGGAGACAAGGTCTCGCTGGTGGCCAACTGCGGCGCCGAGGCCATCAAGGCCGGCAAGGCCGCGGGCAAGATCGTCACCGACGCCTGCGGCAAGCTGGGCGGCAAGGGCGGCGGCAAGCCCGACGCCGCGATGGGCGGCGGCACCGACGTCTCCAAGGTCGCCGAGGCCCTCGCCTCGGTCGCCTAAGGATCAGCGCGCGGTCGCCGTCAGGTCATCCGCGGTGTCGAACCGGCCATCCGGCCCGGCGGAGCGGAATTCCGTCCCACCTAGCCGGTCGAAGTTCACCCGGAGCTCGCGGTTCCAGGCATCGTAGACCTTGCCGTTCTGCACGTACTCCGCCGGCAAGGCCAGCTGGGCGACCTTCGGGAAAGCACGTCGGCGGGCCTCCTCCGTCGGGGGCGGAATTCCCCGACGGACCGGCAAGGCGGCGGCGAGGCGATCCACCACTTCCTGCGTGGCGTTGGTCCGGCCCAGCTCATCGAGCCCGTCCTTGAGCATCAGGATGACCGCGACCGACACCACGATACCGCCCACCCCGAGGATCCAGAGCAGGAGATGTTTGCGCAGGTCGGCCCAGCCCATGCGTGCAGAGTGAAGCCGGGGCGCCGCCCCGCAAGCCCGCACACGGGCTTGCCCCTCGCCGTCCATGACCTATACCTCAGGCATGCGCTCGCTGTCCGTCGCCCTGCTCACCACCTTGTCCCTGCTTCGCCCCGACCTCGCCCGGGCGGGCGGCGACTACGCCGGCCCGGGAACGCCAGGCAACGCCCCGGACCGCGTGCAACGTGTGCAGGTGGAGGTCGCCGCCGATTTCCTCGGAACCACGCTGGAGCTCGCGATCAAGGGCAAGGACCGGACCGCGGTGGACGCGCGCCTGGAGACAATCCTGGAGACCTTGCGCAAGCGCTTCGAAGGTCAAGACGGGTGGGAAGCCCGGGAACTCGACCGCACCTTCGCCGCTCCCGTCCGGAAAAGCGGCAGCAAGTCTAGTTTCATCAGCCTGAGCGTCGAAGACGAGGAACCGAAGGCGGACCAACCCGTGGTGGCCACCGCGCGTTTCTCGCTGCGCGGCCCCGCCGAGAATGGCCTGAAGACTGTCGAGATCCTGCGGGCCAAGGCCAGCGACCTCGTCGACCTCAAGAACGAGGATGAGCGCAGCCGCGTCAGCCCGATCGCCTATGGTCTGGCCTCGGCCGAGGACCACCGCGACGAGCTGCTCGACCAGATCAAGGAGGACGTCGCCAACGCGAAGTCCCACCTGCCCGAGGGCGAGATGCGTCTGGAGATCGCGGGCCTCGCCGACCCCGTCCAGGTCCGTCACCTGGGCGGCAACCGCTTCGTCGTCTGGATGAACTACCGCCTCGGTTTCGTCAGCCCCAAGGCGGAAAAGACCACGAAATAAGGGTATCCGCCGGCCCGCAGGCCGGCTTGTCCTTGCCCTTTCCGCCCGCCGGGCTAGTCGTCATCCATGGCCATCCGCCGCCTCGCGCTCGTCGTCAATCGCACCAAGTCCGGTGTCGAGGATATCGTCCGCGCGGTGCAGGAAGCCACCCGCGAAGCCGGCGTCGAGTTGATCCTGGCCGACGCCTGGCCAATCGACCGCGCCACCCTCCGCGGGGCGGACGCCTGCTGCGTGGTCGGCGGCGACGGCACGTTCCTGGGCGTCGCCGAACCCGCCGCCCTCGAGGGCGTGCCGCTCTTCGGCATTAACCGCGGCAAGCTCGGCTTCCTCGCGGCCTACCCCGAGGAGGATGTCGGCGCCTCGATCCGCTCAATCCTCGCGGGCGATTTTCGCCGCGAAAACCGTGCGCTCCTGGAAGTCCGCTTCGCCGACGGCAGCTTCACGCTCGCCCTCAATGACGTCGTCCTGAAGACGCGCGATGTCTTCCGCATGGGCCGCTTCGCCGTGCGGGCCGACGGCGCCCGCGTGAACGAGTACCGCGCTGATGGCCTGATCCTCGCCACGCCCACCGGCACCTCCGCCTACAACCTGGCCGCCGGCGGTCCGCTCGTGGACCCCGCCGCCGCCGTGATCGTCCTGACCCCGATCTGCGCCCACACCCTCTCGAACCGGTCGGTCATCTTCGACGGCGAGACCGAATTGGAGATCAGCAGCGAGGACGGCGCGCAGCTCGGCCTCTCCGTGGACGGCCGCCCGACCCTCGAGGCCCAGGGCCGCCTGCCGCTGGGTATCCGCACCGCCAAGGTCCAGCTCACGCTCCTCCGCCCCCAAAACCTGACCCATTTCGACGTGCTAAGGAGCAAGTTGAAGTGGAGCTGAGCGAATCGAGGCTTCGCTGGGCCAGGGCTGGGAAGAGACCACCCCATCCGACAACTCGGCCCAGAAGTAGTTAGAGGAGATCAATCCCGCCGCCGAGCATGGCCTTTCAAGGTGGCTACGCTTTTCCAGCAGTCCGTCCGTGCGTCAGGTTGCGACCTGGCCCTAGCCCGGACCCCAGCCCTAGCCCCAGCCCTAGCCCCAATCCCCTTGTCTTTCCCCCTCGGCCTCACTTTATCCCCTTTTCGATGCTGACGATTGCCAATCTTTCCAAGTCCTACGGGCCCCGCACCTTGTTCGCGGAGGTCTCGCTGAATATTGCGCGGACGGACCGGCTCGGACTCGTCGGCGCCAACGGCGCGGGCAAGTCCACCCTCTTCAACATCATCCTCGGCAAAGACCAGCCGGACGAAGGCCTGATCGAGTGGGAACGCGGGGCGAACTTCGGCTTCCTTCCGCAGGAGAGCGCCCCGGTCGGCGATGAGACAATCCTGCAGATTGCCACCAGCGGCGGCAAGCTCGAGCCGGAGAACGACGACGACTGGGATATCGACTATACCCTTGAGCCACGCGCGAAGAAGATCCTCGCCGGCCTCGGCTTCCGCGAGACCGACCACGAGAAGCTCGCCAAGACGTTCTCCGGCGGCTGGGTCATGCGCGCGCACCTCGCCCGCCTGCTCGTCAGCGAGCCCACGCTCCTGCTGCTCGACGAACCGACCAATCACCTCGACCTCGAAGCCCTGCTCTGGTTCCAGGACTACCTGACCCGCTACCCGGGCGGCCTCGTCGTCATCTCGCACGACCGCGCCTTCCTCAACGCGCTTTGCACCGGCACGATCGAACTGCGCGGCCAGCGTCTCCATTGCTACAACGGCAACTACGACGACTTCATCCTCGAGCGCGTGGCCCGCAAGGATCGCCAGCAGGCGATGTTCAAGAACCAGCAGCGCGAGATCGCGCACCTCCAGACGTTCGTCGACCGCTTCGGCGCCAAGGCCTCCATGGCCTCCCGCGCGAAGTCCAAAGAGAAGCAGATCGCCCGCCTTGAGGAGGTCGCGATCGACGAGCCCGAGGACGACCTGAAGAAGATCCAGTTCCGCTTCCCCCAGCCGCCCCGCTCCGGCCTCAAGGTGATGAAGCTCGAGCACGTCCAGCAGGCCTACGGCGAACACGTCGTCTATAAGGACCTTAATTTCGAGTGCGAACGCGGCCAGCGCACCGTACTCGTCGGCCCCAACGGCGCAGGCAAATCCACCCTCCTCAAGATTCTCGCCGGGGTCATCCCGATCAACGGCGGCGTGCGCGAGGAAGGCGGCAACGTGATCACGGGCTACTTCGCCCAGAACCGCGTCGACAACCTCAACCCCAAGCTGACCGTCCTCGAGAACGTGATGGAGCTTCGCACCACGGAGAACGGCCTCACCGAACAGCAGGCCCGCGGCATGCTCGGCACGTTCCTCTTCCGCAAAGACGACGTAAATAAGCGCGTCTCGGTACTTTCCGGCGGTGAGAAATCCCGCCTCGCGCTGGTGAAGCTGATGATCAATCCGCCGAACTTCCTCCTCATGGACGAGCCGACGACGCACCTCGACATCATGTCGATCGACGCGCTCATCGCCGCCCTGAAGACGTACGAAGGCACCCTTTACTTCGTCAGCCACGACGTGCACTTCATCCGCGAGATTGCCAAGACGGTCCTGCACGTGCACTCTGGCCGCCTGACGAACTACGCCGGCGACTACGCTTACTACCTCGAGAAGTCCAAGTCCGGCAACGAGCGCGCCGCGCTCACCGCCGGCTTCACCGATGCCCGCCCGAAGCAGGATGAAGCGCCGAAGGCCGAAAAGCCCAAGGCTCCGGTCAAACCCTCCGCTTCGGATATCCGTAAGCTGCAGGCCGATGTCACGAAGTGTGAACAGCAGGTGGCCGACCTCGAAGCCAAGCAGGCCCAGATCACCGCTGAACTCGCCGACCCGGCCACCTACACCGGCGGCGTGAACCTCCCCCAATTGAACGCCCGCCTCCGCGATACGATCAACGCCCTGCAGACCGCCACCGCCGCCTGGGAACAGGCCGCCCGGAAGCTGAGCGAGGCAGAGGGAACGTAAACGTTCCCTCTGCAGGGCAGGGTTGGCACGAGTATCGAGTATCGGGGAGGGATCAGGCAGCAGCCACTCCTTTTGCCCTTATTCCGGCGTGATTGTACGCCCCTAAACTCGATACTCGTGCCCACGTGCCCCCTCGGGGCGATAGCCCCGTCGCCATTCCTTTCTGGCGCTCGGGGAACCCTTCCCCTACACCCCTGTCCATACCTGACCCCCATGCGTTCCCTCCCCCGCACCCTCGCGACGTTCTGCCTGCTGGCGCTCGCCCTCCCCTCCGCGCTCGCCCATACCGCCGGCGAGGAGCTCGCCTCCTCCGCCCAGGCTTTCCTCGGCTCGCTTTCGGCCGAGCAGAAAGCCAAGGCGACCTTCAAGTTCGACGACGCTGAGCGGACAAACTGGATCTTCGTGCCAGCCGCCCGCAAGGGTCTCCCGCTCAAGGCCATGAACCCGGGCCAGCGTCACTTCGCCCAGGCCATCCTGTCCGTCGCCCTGAGCGGCCGCGGCCACATGAAAGCCGAGTCGATCATGGCCCTCGAACAGGTGCTGCTCGAGCTGGAGAAAGGCTCCGGCCCGCTGCGCGACGCCGAGAACTATTTCGTGTCGGTCTTCGGTACGCCCGACGCCAAGGGCACGTGGGGCTTCCGCTGGGAAGGCCACCACCTCTCCCTCAACTTCACGCTGGTGGACGGCGAGCTGGTAAGTTCCACCCCGTCGTTCTTCGCCACCAACCCGGGCAAGATCAAGGAAGGCCAGCCCGGCCCCGTTGGTTTCGAGCTGCTGAAGTTCGAGGACGACCTCGGTCGCCAGCTTGCCAAGTCGCTCACCGCGGAACAGCGCAAAAAGGCCTTCCTCGCCAAGGACCCCTTCAAGGACATCGTCACCGGCAACAAGCAGCGCGCCGAAGGCCTCCTGAAGCACAAGGGTATCCCGGCGACCGAGCTCGACGAGGCCCAGCGCCAGATCCTCGGTCAACTGATCTTCGAATACGTGAGCCGGACCCGCCCGGACTTCGCGGCCAAGGAGCTCAAGGCCATCGAAGCCGTCAAGGAGTCCCTCGTGTTCGCCTGGAACGGCGGGCTCGAGGTCGGCGAGGCCCACTACTACAGCATCCAGGGCCCGACCTTCCTCTTCGAACTCGTGAACTTCCAGGGCGGCGCGAACCACGTCCACGCCTCCTGGCGCGACCTGAAGAAGGACTTCGCCTACGACCCGCTGGCGGAGCACGCCAAGGAGCACGCCGCCGGCAAGTAAGCGCCCCACGAACCCCGGACAGCCGGGGTTCGTTGTTTTAATGGGCGGTAGGGCTGACCGTCCCGGTCGGCCGCGGACATGAGTGCTGCCTACGATGCACGACGTCCTATCGACCGACCACGGACGAGCAGGGGCGCTCGTCCCTACCTAGACAACCCAGGCCCTAGCCATGACCCTGTCCCTAGCGCTAGCCCAAACCTCACTTCCCCATCCCCTTCCACCCCTCCATCGTCTCCCTCAACAGTTCCTTGGGCTCCATCTTGATGGCAAAACCTTGGAAGCCGAAGGGGCCGCGATAACCGGCGGCGCGGGCATTCGCCACGAAGGCCTTCACGTCGTACGTGCCGCGACCGAGGGGTTGGATCAACTTATCCCAACCGAGCTTACGGGTGTCGCCGCCGTCGGCGCCATTGATCGTGATGAAGTTCAGGCGAGGCAACGCGGCCTTGATCACCGGGACCGGGTCACGCTCGGACCCTTCGACCTTGAGCCAATGGCAAAGGTTGAACGTGACGCCGAGGTCGGGGTCGTCGACGGCGTTCGCCACGCGCAGGCAGGTATCCACGCTCTCGGCCCAGAAACTGGTGTGCGGGTAGAGCGAGAGCTTCACGCGCTTCGCCTTGGCCAGGACCAGCGCCTGCTTCAGCGCCGGAACCACGACGGCATCGCCGGCGGTCGGGCCGGCCTTGATTCCCGCAGGCAACCGGACCTGCTGGATGCCGAGCCACAAGGTGGCTTCGAGTCCTTCGAGTGCTTGGATGGCCTGGACGAGGTCGGCGGGGGGCTCCGTCGCGTCGTGCGCGAACTTCGTGACGTGGTAGGCGTTGACGAAAGCCACCTGGCGTTTGCCCAACTCCGCGGCGAAGGCCTTGGCGGTCGCGGGCTGCCCACCGAAGCCATCGTAGCCGAGTTCGGCGAGCACGGCGGCGGCTTCGGCGGGGGCCTGGCGCGCGGCCGTGTCCATCGCGAAGAAACGGACGGGTTCGGCGGCGCCGGCGGCGGCGGCGAGGAGCAAAACGAAGGGCGCGAGGAATCTCATGATTGGATGACCACGCCCCGCGTCCGAAGTTCCGCAAGGAAGGCGGCGGGATCGGGCGGGCTAATCAGGAAATTGCGGAAGAGGCCGGTCCGACGGCGCAGCCGGATGATCTGGCGGGAGGTGAAGGCATTGGTCCAGTGCTCGTTGAGCAACAGCGCGGCGATCGGCCAATCGCGCTCGGCGTAAGCCAGGTCGGCGAGGGCGACCTTGCGCGCCGTCCAACCGTAGAAACGCACGCGGACATGATGATCGTCCACCGCGAAGGTCATGCCGACGAAGATGGCGTGGACGAGCCCAGCCAACAACAGGAGACCGAACCACAAGGGCCAGAGCGTCACAAGGATCTCCATTCCGGTCGAAACTTAGCGGAAATCATCGGGACTTAAACCCTATTCAACCGAACGCTTGTCACCCCGCTCACGGGTGGTTACCTACGCTCATGGCCCGTTCGCCCAAGTTCCTCAACACGAACGCCCTCTGGGGCGCCGTGGGGGTGCGTACACTCCGCCGCTGCGGGCTGACGCATGTGGTGATCTCGCCGGGCTCCCGCTCGACTCCGCTCGCCCACGCTTTCGCCGCGCAGGGCGAGTTCAAGGTCACCGTCGCGCTCGACGAGCGCTCCGCCGGCTTCATCGCGCTGGGCATCGCCAAGGCCACCCGCCGACCGGCCGTCCTGCTCTGCACCTCGGGTACCGCGGGCGCCAACTACCTCCCGGCCGTGGTCGAGGCGCGGCTGTCGGCGACCCCGCTGCTCGTGCTGACCGCCGACCGCCCCCCGGAGCTGCGCGAATGCCACTCCGGCCAGACCATCCCCCAGAACGGGCTCTTCGGGGCTTTCCCCGTCTGGGCCGCCGAGGCCGCTGTGCCCGGGACCGGGCTCGACCTTCTTCGCCACTGGCGCCAGCTGCTGGTCGATGGCTGGCAACGCGCCCAAGGCCCCGCGGCGGGCCCGGTGCACCTCAATCTGCCCTTCCGGGATCCTCTACCGCCCTCCCAGCCTGAAAAAGGCTTCCAGACCCCGCCAGGCCTCGATCTTGAGGCCTTCACGACCTTGCCGGCCGCCGGGCAAGTCCAGACGACGCTGACCCCTGCCGTGGTGGCCGGCCTCCTCCCCCGTACCGAACGGGGCGCGATCGTCGTGGGTCCGCATGCCTTTGCCGACCGCCACGAGAGCGCCCGGGCCCTGGAGGAGCTCTCCCAACTGACGGGCTGGCCGATCCTGGCCGACGGTGCCGGCACCCTCCGCGGTGACCTGGCCGGGACGGGTCGGTCGATCACGGCCTACGACCTCATCCTGCGCGACGAAAAGACGGCGAAGGCGCTGGCGCCCGAGGCGGTCGTGGTGGTGGGACCTTTGCCGACGAGCAAGGCGCTGCGCGGGTGGCTCCGCCAAGCGGATCCGCTGATGCTGCTGGTCGGGCGGCCGGGCGAGAACACAGACGCGACGCATGGGCGCTGGACGCGCCTGGATGGCACGCTCACGCCGGGTGGCGAGGTGCCGGCGCGTCCGGTCAGCACCACGCTCCGCCGCTGGCAGAAAGCCCAGGCCGCCGCCGGACGACGATTGGAGAAGGTCGTGGCGGTCGACTGGCCGTTCGAAGGCCGCGTCATCGCTCAACTCGAGACCGCCCTCGGTCCGGACGACCGCCTCTTCGTCGGGAGCAGCATGCCCATCCGCGACCTCGAGTGGTTCTCGCACCCCGCGGGTCCCGGACCGGAAGTCCTCTGCAACCGAGGCGCCAACGGCATCGACGGCACCGTCTCCACCGCGCTCGGCGCCTCGCTCGACGGGCGGCGCACCGTGCTCCTCTGCGGCGACCTCACCTTCCTGCACGACAGCAACGCGCTGCTCTCCGCCTATGGCCATGCCGGTGACCTCACCGTCCTCGTCATCAACAACCAAGGCGGGGGCATCTTCAACCACCTCCCCGTCGCGCAGGAAACCAAGCACTTCGAGCAGCTCTGGGGCACACCGCAGGCGGCCGACCTCGGCAAGCTCTGCGCCGCGCACGGCGTGCGCCACGACCTCGCCGAGACCTGGACCGGACTCGCCCGCCACCTCGAGCGCCGCGGCAAGGGCGTGCGTGTGATCGAGTTCCGCACCGACCGCGAGGCCGACGCCGCCTGGCGCCTGAAGTCCTTCCGGTAGGCCGGGTCCCGGACTCAGAAGTAAGCCTTCAGGGGCTCGGCTTCCTCGGCGGACAGCGACGAGTCACCCGTGGCCATGGCGACGGAGGGGAGGAAGCGTTGATGCTCCGCCGGCAGGACGCGGAACCCATGGCGCTCGTACACGCTCGGCGCCACTTCCGAGAACAGGAGGAAACGCAGGTCGCCGTGGAGGAAACGCTGCAATTCCATGACGCCGCGCACCAGGAGCGAGGAGTAGCCGCGACCGCGATGGGCGGGGTCGGTCGCGACCGAGGCGAGCCCCATCAAGCCGCGACGGAAGCGCAGCGTGTTCAGGCCCGCGACGGGCACGCCCTCCAAGGTCTCCAAGAGGTAGCGCGTGCCGCGCAGGTGATTCCGGCTCTGCTCGTAGCCGGCGATGAAATCGGCAAGCGTCTTACCGTCGCCCCAAGCGTCATAACCAAAGGCGAGGACCGTCGCCTGGTCCTCGGGTTGGACGAGCCGGATCCGCGCCACCGGCGTGAAACGGGGGCGGGCATCCTCCAGCGCTCCCTCGAACATGCCCTGCGGCCGCAGCCAGGTCCGCGCCGCGGGGTTATCGTAGAGGCAGCGGTAGAGGACGTGCGGCGAGAGGTCCTCGGAATGCGCGGCCTCGCCCAACCGCAGGTAATGGTTGCCCTTGTAGTGGCGGTAGAGGGTCCAGGACATGAGGCGAAGCGGGGCTAGGGCTAGGGCCAGGGCCAGGGATAGGCAAGACGGACAACAGTCGTCTCTGCTCGTGACAAGACAGCCCATGGGGGGCACTTCGCCGCGCAAACCAACCTGGTCCCAGCCCCAGCCCTAGCCCCGGCCCAGCCCCTGACTACTTCGCCCAACCCCAGCGCTTGGTGAAGGGGTGCAGGATGAAGAGCGGCTGGCCGACGACGTCGCCCTCGGGCACCTCGCCCCAACCGCGGGAGTCGAAGCTGTTGGCGGAATTGTCGCCCATCGCGAAGTAATGATGATCGCGCACGGCGTGCTCCTCGTTCAGCGGGATGGCATAGCGGTCGCCGCCGACCTCGGGCAGGTAACCATAATAACCGGCGGACACCTCCCGGCGATTGTTGGCCGCGATCGGCGCCGGAGCGGTCACGGCGACGCCGTTGACTTGGAGCTGACCTTCCGCGTTCACCCGCAAGCGTTCGCCCGGTACGCCGACCAACCGCTTGACGTAGTAGTTCTGCGAGGGATTCCCGAAGCGGTCGTTGAGCCCGGGGATGTTGTTGGTGCGGAAGACGAACGTATCGCCGCGCTGCGGGGCCACGAAGTTATAGGACACCCGGTCGACGAACAGCATGTCGCCCGTCAGGATGTCAAAGTTCAGGAGCGGCTCACCGCGGACCGCCTGGCGGCCCGTCATCAGCACCGACCCGGCCGGGGTCTGCTTGATCCGTCCCTCGGCGATCGCCTTGCGGAAGACCGCCTGCCAGCGGTCGGCGTCCTGACGGCGCAGGGGCATCGCGGCCTCGGTCGGGAAATAGGTGCGCAGCAGCACGCCTTCGAAACCGAAGTCACCCGGCATCGCGATCGCCTGCGTGTGGCCGCCGAGGTCCACCTCGTACGTATCGGTCGTGCCGCGCAGCAGCCCGGTGCCGAGCACACCGCCGTCGGGAGCGCTCACCTTGGGGCGCAGGCCGATCTGGAAGGAGCCATCCGCATAACGTCGATAATCGACCGGGATGCCGATCTCGCCGGACGCCTCGGCCGGAATCACGTAGGTCGAGGCCCAGAGCGTCACCTTGCGGAGCGCCTGCTCGCCGAAGCCGGGGACCGGATCGTTGGGCTGGCGGACCTCGGACGTCATCCCGTTGTACGTCGGCCACATCGAATTCGTCGGGATCTTAAACGGTTGCAGGAAGAAGCTGCGGATGCCCCCCGCTACGATCGCGGCCATGATGATCATATCGGTGTAGTCCGTGGCGGCGCTGACCGGGTAGATCATGCCGCCGTTGCGGCACATCACGCCATGCAGGCGGTCCATGGCCGTCTCCACCTCGACCAACTGGAAAGGCTTCTCCTTGAGCTTGGCGCGTAGCTCGGCCGCCCGCTCGAGCTGCTCGGCCAGGTCGGCCGGCGGGATCACGTCGCGGCGGTAGAGGTCGACCTTCTCCGAGAACTCCAGGAGCTGCTTGGCGATCTTGCGGGTCTTGCCCGCCTTGGAGGCGAAAATCGAGAACATGGCCAGGGCCTGCCAAGTTAGCGACCCCGCCCCGGAGGGAAAGCCTGGAATCAGGGCGGCTGGACTCAGTCCTCGTTCTTGAGAATCTTGATGAAGGCCTCCTGCGGGATGTCGACCTTGCCGATCTGCTTCATCCGCTTCTTGCCCTCCTTCTGCTTGTCTAGGAGCTTGCGCTTACGGGAGATGTCGCCGCCGTAGCACTTGGCCGTCACGTCCTTGCCGACGGAGCCGATGGTCTCGCGGGCGATGACCTTGGAGCCGATGGCCGCCTGGATGGCGATCTTGAAGAGCTGACGCGGGAGCAGGTCCTTGAGCTTCTCGCAGAGGGCGCGACCGCGGCCTTCGGCCTTGGAGGCGTGCACGATCGAGGAGAACGCGTCGACGGGCTCCTCGTTCACGCGGATATCCATCTTCACCAGGTCCGAAGTCACGTACTCGCCCAGCTCGTAATCCATCGAACCATAGCCGCGGGTGATGGACTTCATGCGGTCGTTGAAATCGACCAGGATCTCATTGAGGGGCAGGAGGCAGACCAGGACCACGCGGTCGCCGTCGATCGTCTCGGTGCGCTCGCAGATGCCGCGTTTCTCCTGCACGAGCGTCAACATGTCGCCGATCGACGTGCCGGGGATGTGGATATGGGCGCGGATCGTCGGCTCCTCGATATGCTCGATCGCGGAGGCGTCCGGCATCATCACCGGGTTGTCGAGGATGTGCTCCACGCCGTCGGCGGTGAACACCTTGTAGACGACGGACGGGTAGGTGGAGAGGATATCGAGGTCGTACTCGCGGCGCAGGCGCTCCTGGACGATCTCCATATGCAGCAGCCCGAGGAAGCCGCAGCGGAAGCCGAAGCCCAGGGCGGTCGAACTCTCGGCCGTGTAGGTCAGGGACGAGTCGTTGATCGCCAGCTTCGACAACGACGTCTTGAGCTTCTCGTAGTCCGCCGTGTCGAGCGGGTAGATGCCGCTGAAGACCATCGGACGGACCTCCTTGAAGCCCGGGACGGGCTCCTTGGCGGGGTCGGCCGCGAGGGTGATCGTATCACCCACCTTCACGTCGGCCACCTCGCGGATGTTGATGACGATGTAGCCCACGGTGCCAGGGCCCAGTTCGTCCTGCGGCTTCATCTTCGGGGAGAAGATGCCGACCTCCTTGATGACGGAGCGGACACCATTGAACATCAGTTCGATCGTCTGACCGGCCTTGAAGGTGCCGGAAAAGACGCGGACGTAGCTGATCACACCCTTGTAGGAGTCGAACAGCGAGTCGAAGACCAGCGCGCGGTGGTGGGGGTATTCGGACCAGCGGGGCGGCGGGACGCGCTGGATGATCGCGGCAAAAATCTCGTCGATGCCGATGCC
>JBEELT010000044.1:0-13873 GCA_041167995.1 Verrucomicrobiota bacterium
CGCCGCCTGGACGGTGACCGCCAACATCCTCCTGAACCTCGACGAAACCATCACCCGCGAATGAACTGCAACGACCGTGATTTCCTCGGGCTGACGCCCGCCGACCGGATGGCGCTGTCGCGTCGCACCTTCCTGAAGGGTTCGGCCAGTGGCATCGGCCTGGCCGCCCTCGGCTCGGTGCTCGGTTCCGCGGCCTTCGCCGCCGCCCCCGGGACCGCCCCACACTTCAAGCCCAAGGCGAAGCGCATCATCTACCTCTTCCAGAGCGGCGCGCCCTCCCAACTCGACCTCTTCGACCCCAAGCCGGCCATGGCCAAGCTGCGCGGCCAGAACCTGCCCGAATCGATCCGTAAGGGCCAGCGGCTGACGACGATGACCTCCGGCCAGAAGAACTTCCCGGTCGCCCCCTCGATCTTCAACTTCCGGCAGCATGGACAGAGCGGCGCCTGGTTCAGCGAACTCATGCCGCACATGTCGGCCAAGGCCGACGAATGGTGCGTGGTCCGTTCGATGTACACCGAGGCGATCAACCACGACCCCGCGATCACCTTCATGCAGACGGGCAGCCAGCTCGCCGGCCGCCCCTCGATCGGCGCCTGGGCGAGCTACGGGCTCGGGAGCGAGAACAAGGACCTGCCCGCCTACGTCGTGCTGAGTTCCTTCGGCAGCGGCCGGCCGGACGACCAGCCGCTCTACGACCGCCTGTGGGGCGCGGGCTTCCTCCCGACCAAGCACCAGGGCGTGAAGCTTCGCAACAAGGGCGAGCGCGTGCTCTACCTCAAGGACCCCGAAGGCATGAGCCGGGACGTCCGCCGGGAATCCCTCGATGAGCTCGCGGCGCTCAACCAACGCCGCCACGACGCACTGGGCGACCCGGAGATCCAGACCCGCATCGCGCAGTACGAGATGGCCTTCCGCATGCAGACGAGCGTGCCGGACCTGCTCGACCTCTCCAAAGAGCCCCAGCATGTGCTCGACCTCTACGGCCCGGACGTCAAGCGCCCCGGCTCCTACGCATCGAACTGCCTCCTGGCCCGCCGCCTCTGCGAGCGCGACGTCCGCTTCGTCCAGCTCTTCCACATGGGCTGGGACCACCACGGCGGCCTCCCGAAGGCCATCAAGGGCCAGTGCAACGACACGGACCACGCCACGGCCGGCCTACTGACCGACCTCAAGCAGCGCGGCCTGTTGGACGACACGCTGGTCGTCTGGGGCGGCGAATTCGGCCGCACCATCTATTCGCAGGGTGCGCTCACCGAGACGAACTACGGCCGCGACCACCACCCCCGCTGCTTCACTGTGCTCATGGCCGGCGCTGGCGTGAAGAAGGGCACGACCTTCGGGGAGACCGACGACTTCAGTTACAACATCGTGAAGGACGGCGTGCACGTGCACGACCTCAACGCCACAATCCTGCACCTGATGGGCGTCGAGCACACCCGCTTGACGTACCGCTACCAAGGCCGCGACTTCCGCCTCACCGACATCCACGGCGAAGTCGTCAAGAAGCTGTTGGCGTGAAGAGGGCGTCGACCCGTTGAATGGTTGAACCGTTGGCCAGACGGAACAGGTGGCTGAGGCTGATCGGTTGGCCAGATCAATCCCTCCTGCCCTCGCGCCCTCGAGTCCTCCTGTCCTCCTGCCCTCGAATCACCCTACTTCCCCATCTGCTCCCGATACATCACCTTGAACGGGTTTTCGGCCGGGCCCTTGACGCCTTCATTGACCATCAGGGGTCGGCATTCCTTCCACCAGGCATCATGCTTGGCGACGAGTTCGCCGACGACTTCCGGGTGCTGTGCGGCCACATCGGTGGTCTCACCGTAGTCGACGCCGAGGTCGAAGAGCTGCCAGTTCGGGCGGACGGGCGCGACGCCCGCGGCCTCACCCTGGGTAGCCGCCTTGGCCTTGCCTTTGCCTGCGTTCGCACCGTTACCGGCGGAGACAAGGTGCCAGCGGGCGGTACGGACGCTCGTCTGGACATACCGGCCGACTTCCGGGTCGCTGCCGTTCCACCGTCCGACGTGCGTGAAGAGCGTACGGTCCGGCCAGGCGATATCCTGACCGACCTGGGCGGTCAGCAGCGGCAGGAGGCTACGCCCTTCGATCTGCGCCTTCATGGGCCCAGAGGCAGGCGTACCGGTTAATTCGAGGATCGTGGGGGCGAAATCGATATGCGCGGCGAGGGCCTTGACGTCCGTCGGCTGAAACCGTCCGGGCAGGCGCCAGAAGGAGATCGCCCGGATGCCTCCCATGTAAGCCGTCCCCTTCTGCGCGCGCATGCCGGCGTTGAAGACCTTGGTGCCGGCGGTGCCGCCGTTGTCGTTCATGTAAACGACCAAGGTGTCCTTCGCGATGCCGAGGGCCTCGAGCTTGGCCAGGATTTTACCGACGTTTTGGTCGATGTTATGGAGCATCCCGAAGAAGTTCTCGGTGTCCTTGCCGAGGCCTTTACCTTCATAGAGTGCGGCATCCTCCGGCCGGGCATGGTAGGGCCCATGCGGCGCATTGGTCGCGACATACGCGTAGAAGGGGCGCTTGGCGGCGACCTCGCCTTCGATCCACTTCGTGGCCTGCGCGAAGAACATGTCGGTGCAGTAGCCTTCGGTCTTCACGAACTTGCCATTATGCAGCAAGGTCGGCCCGTAGTAGGAATTCTTGGGCACGTCGCCGCAGCTGCCCGGGTAGCTCTGCCCGATCCCGCCCGCGCCATGGATGTAGACCTCGTCGAAGCCACGCTTGTTCGGCTGGTACTCCGCCTCATCGCCGAGGTGCCACTTGCCGAAGATGCCGGTACGGTAGCCGGCCTGGCGCAGCTGCTCCGGTAGCGTGGCCGCGCCGAGCGCCAGTCGCTCGCGCTCGAGGATGGTGTGGGTGATGCCGTTCTTGAACTCATGCCGCCCGGTCAGCAGCGCGCTGCGCGTCGGGGCGCAGGTCGGCGAGACCTGAAAATCCGTGAAGCGGACGCTTTCGGAGCGGAGCCGGTCGAGGTGCGGGGTCTTGAGCACCGGGTTGCCATGCGCACCCACGTCACCATAACCTTGGTCGTCCGTGAGGATGAAGAGGATGTTCGGGCGGTCGGCGGCATGGACGACGAACGGGAGCAGCAGGCAAGCGAGGAATCGCATCGGGGTGGTCCCACCCTAGCCTTCGCCGAGCCCTTGCCAAAGGCAATCTGCGGGGCTGGACAACGTCCGGCCGCCGTCCTTGAATGACGCCACCCTGCCATGCCCACCCTGCGCGTGCTCCTTTGCCTGTTGCCCGGCCTACTGTGCGGCCAAGGCCGACCCGATGGGGCCGAGCTTTACCGCCAGTACTGCGCGGCCTGCCACGGGGGGGAAGGACGCGGCATCCCCAACGCCTTCCCGCCGTTGGCTGGCGCCGACTTCCTCGTCCAGCACCGCGAGAAGGCCTTGCGCGCGCCGCTGGAGGGGCTGAAGGAACGCATCGAAGTCAACGGTGCCGCTTATCAGGGCTGGATGCCGCCGGTGATCTTGGACGACGCCCAGCTGACCGCGGTGTTTAACCATATCTTCACGTCGTTCGGCAACAGCCTGCCGACGGTCACTGTCGAGGAGATCGCCGCGCTCCGCACCCGGACTAAGTACCCGACGCATGCCCAGCTGCGGGCGGCCCTGTCACCGGACACCCTCCCGGCCGCGCCCGTCGGCTGGAAGTTCACCGTGGCGGCGCCGCTCGATTTCCAACCGACGCGTCTGGCCCACCACCCGGACGGCCGGCGGGTCCTGATTCTGGCCGCGAACAGCGATGTCTGGACCTGGGATCCCGCGTCCCGCGACGTGCGGCTGCTCTTCGCCGGCAAGGACTACCTCGACCCGAAGCTCGGAGATGTCACCTCGCTCGGGATGGGCGTTGACGACCAAGGCCGGCTCTATGTCGTCAGCAACCAGGGTAACAAGACGAAGCAACCCGTCTTCAACGAGGTCACGATCTGGCGGACCGCCCCCTGGGCGCAGGGCTGGGCCCTTCCTCGGCCCTGGCTCCGCGCCGGCTATAACTTCGGTGTCGGCCCTTATAACCACGGCGTCAATCACCTCGCCCAAGGGCCCGACGGCCTCCTCTACGTAAGCAGCGGCTCGCGCACCGATGGTGGCGAGGCAGGCACTTCGCCGAACTACGACAAGTCGGGCGAGAACCCGCTCACTGCGAAACTCTGGCGACTCGACCCGCGGAGCGATAACCCCGACATCGAGGTCTTCGCCCACGGCCTGCGTAACACCTACCACTTCACCTGGGATCGCCAAGGCCGCCTCCTTGGCGTCGAGAACGGCACCGATGCGGATACGCCCGAGGAACTGAACTGGATCCGGTTAGGTCGGCACTATGGCTTCCCCTACGAGTTCGGGGACTGGACGACCAAGCCTTACCCGCACACGCCCGAGGCCCCCAAGCACCACCAGTTCACCCGGCCGTTCAAGAATGTCGGACCGGACGCCAGCGACCGCGGCGGGTCGGCGACCTTCACGCCGCACTCCTCGCCCTCGACAATCCTCGAACTCGGCCCCGATTGGCCCGCGCCGCTCGGCGGCAGCTTCCTGATCTCCCGGTTCGGTAACTACCTCAAGGACCAGAGCGGCTTCGACCTCGTGCAAGCCCGCCTGGACTTCACCAAGCAGGAGGCGGTCATCACGACGGTCGCCACCCCGCTCGCCCGGCCGATTTCGATGGTCACCCTCCCCGGGCATCGCGTGCTTATCGCGGAGTACTGCCGGGGCAATTCGCTCGCCGCGGGCACGAGCACGCCGGGGCGCCTGATCATCCTCGCACCGGCGAGGTGATCAGGCTTTCCGCGTGAGGCGAAAACTCCGGTAACTCAGGGCTCCGCTCACGGCATCGCGATGGATACGCGAGCCGGTGACGCCCGCGAAATCCAACGTCAACGCCTGGAGAAACCGGGGGAAAGCCGCCGCGACCATCGCGCGGTAACGCGGGGTGTTGAGCTCCATGCCGCGGATCACCTCGGGATTGATCAACCGCATCTCGTCCAACCGCAGCCGCGGGTGCGTCGCCAAAGCCCGGACCCAGCCCTCCGTCTGGCTCGGGTAACGCAGGTCCGCGTGGCGGAAGCGACCGCCGGGCTTCAGGACGCGCGCCACCTCGTCCAGGAAGCCGGGGAAGTCCGGGTAGCAATGCGACGCTTCGACGTTGAGGACGACATCGAAAGAGGCATCCGGGAACGGCAACCTTTGCGCGTCGCCGACGACGAAGCGCAAGCCGGGCCCGCGGTGTTCCGCCGCGCAGAACCGGATGCCGGCAGGATTGAGGTCGAGGCCCACGTACGCCGCGGGGGCGTATGTCCGGTATAGGTAGGAGGCGCCGCCACCGTGACCGCAGCTGACCTCGAGCACGTGGGCGCCACGCAAGCCCGCCCCGGCGGCGACATGTTGGTAGAGCTGGATGTTCGGACGATCCGGCTCATCGGCCGCCGTCAGCGGCAAGGCCAGCGGGGGCGACTCCTCGTAGGCGTAGTTGAGGAAGCGGATGCCCTGCGCGCGGACCCGACGCGTGAAGAAAGGGTACCACCAGGCCCAGAGCTTATGGCGGAGCTTCGGCCGGCCCAGGATCTCCTCGAGCAAGCCCATCAGGACCAGACCTCCTGCTCGACCAGCGCCTTGGTCGCGGCCGCGGACCAACCTCGGTTGGCCACTGGGTTTGCCGGGCTCGGGTGCGGCACCTTGGCGTAAGTGACCAGCAGGCCATCCAACGCCGTGCGGGCGCGCTCCTCGGCGTAACCGCCGATGCCGACGACCGTCGTGATGCCGAGCGACTCGACCATCCGGCGCAGCAACCGGTCACACGCCACGTTCACAGGCGTCATGGCCTCGGCCGGCAACTCTTCCGGCACGGCGTTGCGCCCCAGCTTCGTGTTCTCGAGGAACAGCAGCGGGCAATAATTATGCACGAGGTGCTCGGCGAAGAAACGGTCCGCCGTCCCGAATCGCTCCTGGAAGAGTCCCCAGAGGCGGCGACCGCTGACTTCGGAGCGGTGGCAGGCGAAACCGGTCACCGGCTTGCCGGGATGCTCGCGCTCCGGCCGGCCGACCGGCAGGTCGATACCGAGCCAGTCCCGCACCGCGGCGACCTCGCCGAACGGCACGCCGGTCTGGGCCATGCCGAAGGGGCCGGGATTCATACCAAGGAAGAGGACCTTGCGCGGGCCGGCCGCCGCGTGCCGGCGGAGGTAGGCCTCGTGCGGCGCCCATGCATAATCCAAGGGCCGGTAGACGTAATCCGCGGGAGCCGGAAACTTCAGCCCAGCCAGGGTCTTCCGTAACGCGAGTGTCGCTTGGATGACGGTATCGGCGGGCATGCGCACAGCCAACCGCCGGGCGAGCCGGCGGTCGAGCCGGAAGGCGGGGCGCAGGGTGCGATTTCCCCTTGCGCTTCCGGCGGGGGGGTAAAAAGTCACCTCCTACTCACGTGAGCAAACCGCAGCCTTGGACTACTAAAGACGCCGAAGAGTACTACGGCTTCAAACGCTGGGGAGGTAACAACTTCTCCGTCGACCCGCAGGGTCACCTGTGCGTCCATCCGAAGGGCGACCACCGCAAGATCCGCATCACCGATATCGTCAAGGAGGTCGAGGCGTCCGGCCTCAAGCCGCCGTTAACCATCCGCGTGCAGGACCTGCTCCGCCACCGCGTCACGCAGATCAACGAGGCCTTCCGCAAGGCCATCCACGAGGAAGGCTACGACGCGCGCTACCGCGGCGTGTTCCCCATCAAGGTCAACCAGCTGCGCGAGGTGGTCGAAGAGATCCTCGACGCCGGCGAGGAATACGACTTCGGCCTCGAGGCCGGCTCCAAGCCCGAGCTCATCATCGCCCTGGCCCTGCTCGAGAACCGCAAGGCGCTGCTCATCTGCAATGGCTACAAGGACGAGGAGTACATCGAGCTCGCGCTCATGGGCCGCCGCCTCGGCAAGCAGACTATCATCGTCGTCGAGCAGCTCTCCGAGATCGACGCGATCATCCGCATCGCGCGCCGTATGGGCGTGCAGCCGCACATCGGCATCCGCGTCAAGCTCACCACCGCCGGCGAGGGTAAGTGGGCCGAGAGCACGGGCGAGAACGCCAAGTTCGGCCTGACCGCCTCCGAGATCGTCGCGGCCGCGGACAAGCTGACCAAGGCGAAGATGAAGGACTCCCTACGTCTGGTCCACTTCCACATCGGCTCCCAGGTGCCGAACATCGGCACCATCAAGAAGGCCGTGGTCGAGGCCACCCGCTTCTACTGCGAACTCAAGCGCATGGGCTTCCCCATGGGCCTGCTCGACGTGGGCGGCGGCCTCGGCATCGACTACGACGGCAGCCGTTCCGCCTTCGAGTCCTCCATGAACTACAGCATGGAGGTGTACGCCCGCGACGTCGTCGCCAACATCAAGCAGGTCTGCGAGGAAAGCGGGGTCGCCACGCCCGACATCGTCTCCGAGTCCGGCCGCGCCCTCGTGGCGCCCCACTCCATCCTCATCTTCGAGGCGGTCGACCGCATCACCCGCGACGCCCATGGGGATCAGCCGCCCAAGGGTCGGTCCCACGCGATCATCCGGGCCCTCGAGGATATCCGGAAGAACAAGCGTAAGTTCGATCCGCTGGAGCGCTACCACGACGCCAAGCAGAAGCGTGAGGACGCCCACGCCCTCTTCAGCCTGGGCAAGCTCCGCCTGCAGGAACGCGCCCACGCCGACCGCCTCTTCTGGGAGATCTGCCGCCAAATCCGCCTCGACCTCGCGCATACCTCCGACATCCCCGACGACCTCGCCCGCCTCGACGCGATGCTGGCCGAGCAGTACGTCTGTAACTTTTCGGTCTTCCAGTCCCTGCTCGACCACTGGGCCCTCGACCAGCTGTTCCCGATCGCCCCGATCCACCGCCTCAACGAGCGTCCGTCGGTCCAGGCGACGCTCGTCGACATCACCTGCGACTCCGACGGCAAGATCGACGAGTTCATCGACCTCGAAGACGTGCGCCGCACGCTCGCCGTGCACCCCCTCAAGGAGGGCCAGCCCTACTACATCGGCGCCTTCATGGTTGGCGCCTACCAGGACATCATGGGTGACCTCCACAACCTCTTCGGCCGCGTGAACGAGGCCCACGTCTTCCTGGAGGACGACGAGGAGGACGGCTTCTATATCGAGGAAAGCATCCCGGGCTACTCCGTCGAACGTATCCTCGGCATGATTCAGTACAACTCCGAGGACCTCTGCCGCATGCTCAAGCGTCAGGTCGACAAGGCGACCAAGGCCGACTCCGTGCGTCCGCGCGAGGGCGTGGCGATGGTCGACCTCTACGAACGCCTGATCCGCGGCCGCACCTACCTGATCCCGCACCGCGAGGAGAAGGCCAGCCTGCGCAAGGTCGGCGGCAAGCGGGGCCGGGGCTGAACCGGGTTCAGACCAGGATTAGTTTCTGACGCTTCAGCTCCTCGAGGGTGAGCGCCGGGGCTTCGCGGAGATTCTCGTAGGATTCCACGTGGGCCAGCCACGCCCAATGATCGCCGCAATCTAGGCGCTCGAGGAAACGCAGCCGCAAGGTGGCGATGGCTCCCTTGAGCTTGTACAGGCCGTCGCCGACATGCTCCACCTGGGATCCGAGCTGGGCCACCTTGTCGACGTTGTGTCCGGATTTCTTGCCGAGCAGCTTGATGTGGTTCGCCTGGTCCCGGGCCAGGTAATTGAGCAGGCCGATCGGGTTGGCCTCGAGGTTGGCCAGCGTCTTCGTATCCTTGTAGACCCCGATGATGAAGCGCTTGGGCTTCATCGCGATGGGGGTGACGTAACTGCAGATGTTAAAGTTGCCTTTGCCGACCGCGGTGGTCGCGAGACTGTAGATGGGCCCGTCGACACGGTTCCAAGGTTTAACGCGGATGCCGGGCATACGTTGGTTATTAGTGTACATTAACCTCACGCAGGGCAAACGGTTCCTGCTTTTCTGTTTTGCGCTGTCCAATAGAGCGAAATCCGCCTTGAATCTCCTCATGCCGACCGCGCCGCGGGTCGCTCCTCTTCTTCTATGAGAACTATAGCCCTGCATGGCTTCACCGGCGAAGGGGCCGATTTCGCCGACCTGCGGGCTCACCTGCCCGCGGCGGCCGACTTCCTCGCACCCGACCTGCCGGGTCATGGTGCCCGCCGCGGACTCCGGCAAGCTGGGGATTACTCTCTGCGCGCCCACCTGGCGATCATCGACGAGGCCGTCGGCGGACACGAGGGCGTGACGTTGCTGGGGTATTCGATGGGGGGGCGCCTCGCCCTGCACTGGGCGCTCCAAAATCCCGGACGATGGCGGCGCCTCGTCCTGATCGGCGCGAGTCCGGGCTTGGTCACCGCGGCCGAACGCGAGGAACGTCGGTTGGCGGACGCCGCCTTGGCGACCTTCCTGCGCACGCAAGGGCTCGCCGCTTTCTACAAGTATTGGCACCACCAGCCGATGCTGCGGACTTTCCTCCAAGACGCCTCACCCGCCCGGGAGGCCCTGCTGACCCGACGGAACGCCAACGAGCCCGAGTCGCTGGCGCTCAGCCTGGAGTCGGTCGGGACGGGCTCCCTCCCCTCGCTCTGGGACCGTCTGGGGGAGCTGCGCAGCCCCGTCGACCTGGTCACCGGCGAGGCCGACCCGAAGTTCACCGCGCTCGCTCGCCGGATGGGCGAGAAGATTCCGCGGGTCCGGCTGAGCGTGGTCGAGGGGGCCGGTCATGCGGTACACCTGGAACGGTCAGGCGATTTGGCGATCTTGATGGGTTTTTAAGGAGGAAATCCCCAGAAATCGGGGTCAGGGGGGATACCCATCAGCCGTTTAGGAGCATTTTCCCTGCAAAACACCCCTTCCGCACCTGAGGCCCTAGTCTTGACAGTGAACAAACATTCATAGAACATCCGTTCACCATGGAAGCACTCACCACGAAGCAACAGGCCATCCTGGACTACATGAAAGGCCATGTCTCCCAGCACTCCTACTGGCCTAGCATCCGCGACATCCAAGCGAAGTTCCGCTTCGCCAGCACCAACGCCGTCTTCGGTCACCTGCAGGCCTTGGAGCGTAAGGGCGTGCTGCAACGCATCCCTGGGGCCGCCCGCGCCTACAAGATTGCTCCCGAAGTCGTGCCCGACCTGTCCGCGACGGTTATCACCTACGAAGGGCCGGGTGAAAACGTCATCGAGCTGGACGCGGTTCCCTTCCTCGGGGCCATCCCGGCCGGTTTCCCGGATTACACGGAATCTTCCGGCGTCGTGGCCAGCATGCAGGCGCCCCTTCCCGCCGGCGCGCGTCGGCGCCCGCCGCAGGCCTTCGCGCTCCGCGTGCGCGGCGATTCCATGATCGAGGCCGACATCAACGATGGTGACACGGTCATCATCGAACCGGGCACCCCGAAGCACGGCGACATCGTGGCGGCCTTGATCGACGGCGAGACCACGCTCAAGCGTCTCATCAAGCAAGGCAGCAAAGTCTACCTCAAGGCAGAGAATTCGAACTACCCGAACCTCACCCCGGTGAGTTCGCTCGTGATCCAGGGGATCGCGAAGCAGGTGGTGAAGGCAATCTGAACACCCGCGCCAACCGTTCCTTCACCCTCGGCGGACCGAGGGTGATTTGTTTTCAGAGCCCCCAGCCTTGAAGGGCCGTGTCGATGGCCTCACCCATAATCTCATAGCCTCTGTCCGTGGGGTGCAGGAAGTCTGCCATCATGGCCTTGGAGATCCGGCCACCCGGCGCAACGTAGCGGTCGGAGAGGTCGACGTACTTGTCGGCCAGCTTGGCCACGCGGGTCTTGAGCAAGGCATTGGCGTCCGCAGCCTTGGAACGCAGCTCATTCGGCGACTCGCCGCGGGGCAGGATGCCGAGCAGGAGAAGCTTGGCGCCCGGCGAACGGCGGCGGATTTCCAGGCAGACCTCCTCGATGCCGTCGACGGTCTCGGCGACCGAGTTGGTCTGGAAATTGTTGGTGCCGATCAGCACGACGTAGGCCTTGGGCTTAAGCCCCGCGACCTCGCCATGGCGGAGACGCCAGAGCACGTTCTCAGTACGGTCCCAGCCGAAACCCAGGTTGATGGGCTTATGGGGAGCGATGAACTTCTCCCAGGAGGAGGCGCCGGCGACGCGAGCCGACTTCGGTTCGCCGCCCCAGAAATGGGTGATCGAATCGCCGACCAGCACGACCTGCGGGGTGTTGGCCCCTGGCTTGCTGAGTTGAAGGATGGCCTCATGCCGCTCCACCCAATCATAGACGCGGTGATCGCGGTTATGGGTCACCGGGGTGACGGCGCTGTTGAGCTGCTCGGCGGAGGGATTCGGGACGATCTTCGTCAGCACGGCCCCCACCCGCTTGGGCCCGTCAAAGGCGGCGGCCTTGACCGTACCCCCTTGAGGCAAGGCGATCGGAGCCAGGTAGACCCCGGACGAGAAATCCGGATCACGGCCATCCAGCGTGTAGCGCAGGAGAGACTCCCCTTGCGACTTGAATAACGTAACCACCTGGGTCGAGGCGTTGACATCGACCTCGACGCTGCCGAGCGGCGAGGCGAGGAGGATGGCCAAGGCGATGATCCAAGGACGATGAAAAGCTTGCATGCGGGAAGATAACCGCCGACCCGGCCGAGCGACAAGCGCCGACTCACCCTGAACGACCCCGTTGCCGGCGGAGCACCAGCAGCACGTCCGAATACTCCAGGTCGACCCTCCGGGTCGACGTCAGGTCGTAATGGAAGTCATGGCAGGCGACCAACCGCAAGGCCGGCACCTTGGCAAGGAGGGCGCGCAGCTCGGACGGGGAATAGGTCCGGAAGTCCCAGACGGTCTCCTCGACACGTGTCCGGCCCTTCTCCGTGATGCGCATGCGGGTGCGCATGGCTTCGGTGCGGGACTTGCGGTCGGCCGGAGCCGACCAGGTGTCGCTGACCACGCGGATGCCCGGCTTACGGCCAATCCAGCGCTCGTGGTCGGGAGGGCTCCGCCCGTAATCGGTCAGATGGAGACCGAGCAGCAGTAAGCCGCCCGGGCGAAGCGCGGCGGCCAGCCGGCGCAGCGACCTGACCGCGGCGGCCTCGGTGTCGACGTATTTGAAGGTACTGACGAAGCAGTGGGCGACGTCATAGCGCGCCCCCTTCGGCACTGTGAAGTCCTGTAGTCGATCGCGCCAGACCCTGCCCGGCAGGCCTTTCGCTTTCAGGCGGCGCTTGGCGAAGGCGACCTGATGTTTGTTCAGGTCGAACCCGTGGACGACGTGTCCGCGGGCGGCCAGCGATTCGAGCAGCCGGCCGGAACCGCAGGCCGGTTCGAAGACGCGCATCGGACCGTCCAGTTTCGGACCGTGCTTGCGCATGATCCCCTCGATGAAACGCGTCTCCTTCTTCGTGTAATCCGCGTACACCATGTCGTAGTACAACGGGGAGTCGTACCAGGCGGTGGAGGATTGCGGCTTCGAAGACAAAGGGGTTGGTGTTCGGCGGTTGGCGGATAGGGAAGTCAGCGAAAGCGGGAGATAAGAGGTAAGCGTCCAGCAGAAATCAGGATTTGACCCTAACCGCTTAACGCCAACCGCTGACCGCTAACCGCCGCCCCCAACACCTTCTACTGATAAATCTCCCCGCCCTTCTCGCGGAACTCCTTGGACTTTTCCTCCATCCCCTTGGCCAGCGCCTCGGTTTCGGAGACCCCCTGGGCGTCGGCGAACTTGCGGATATCGTCCGAGATGCGCATCGAGCAGAAGTTCGGGCCGCACATGGAGCAGAAGTGCGCGGTCTTGGCGGACTCCTGCGGGAGGGTCTCGTCGTGGTATTCCTGGGCGCGCTCGGGGTCGAGGGCCAGGGCGAACTGGTCGGGCCAGCGGAACTCGAAACGGGCCTTGGAGAGGGCGTTGTCGCGGATCTGCGCGGCAGGGTGGCCCTTGGCGAGGTCGGCGGCGTGCGCGGCAATCTTGTAGGCGATGACGCCCTCGCGGACGTCGTTCTTGTTCGGCAGGCCGAGGTGCTCCTTCGGCGTGACGTAGCAGAGCATCGCGGTGCCATACCATCCGATCATCGCAGCGCCGATGGCGGAGGTGATATGGTCGTAGCCTGGGGCGATGTCGGTGGTGAGCGGTCCGAGCGTGTAGAACGGGGCCTCGTGGCACCACTCGAGCTGCTTGTCCATGTTCTCCTTGATCATGTGCATCGGCACGTGGCCAGGGCCTTCGTTCATGACCTGCACGCCGCGCTCCCAGGCGCGGGTGGTGAGCTCGCCCTGCGTCTTCAGCTCGGCGAACTGGGCGTCGTCATTGGCGTCGGCAATCGAACCGGGACGGAGGCCGTCGCCGATCGAGAAGCTGACGTCGTAGGCGGCCATGATGTCGCAGATGTCGTCCCAGTGCGTGTAGAGGAAGTTCTCCTTATGGTGCGAGAGGCACCACTTGGCCATGATCGAGCCGCCGCGGGAGACGATGCCGGTGACGCGCCGGGCGGTCATCGGAATGTAAGCGAGGCGAACGCCGGCGTGGATGGTGAAATAGTCGACGCCCTGCTCGGCCTGCTCGATGAGGGTGTCGCGGAAGATCTCCCAGGTGAGGTCTTCGGCGCGGCCATTGACCTTCTCGAGGGCCTGGTAGATCGGCACCGTGCCGACGGGCACCGGACAGTTACGCAGGATCCACTCGCGGGTCTGGTGGATGTTCTTGCCGGTGGAGAGATCCATCAGGGTGTCGCCACCCCACTTGATGGACCAGCGCATCTTCTCGACCTCCTCCTCGATGGACGAGGCCACCGCGGAGTTGCCGATGTTGGTATTGATCTTCACCAGGAAGTTGCGGCCGATAATCATTGGCTCGAGCTCGGGGTGGTTAATGTTGGCCGGGATGATGGCGCGGCCGCGGGCGACCTCGGA
>JBEELT010000045.1:0-13409 GCA_041167995.1 Verrucomicrobiota bacterium
AGATGCCCTGGGCGAGCGCGTCGCCCTCGGCCATCGCCTGGAAGAGGTGGTGCGTGGTGACCTGTTCGATGGAGCCGGCGAACTTCAGGATGCTCGACGGGCGACCGGCGGCGAGGGCCTCGCGCGTGCGGCGCGCGATGGCGGTGCCGGAGGCGTAGGCTTCCCAGCAACCTTGGTTGCCGCAGCCGCAGCGCGGGCCGTCCATGGTCAGGGGGATGTGGCCCAGCTCGGCGGCATTGCCGTTGGCCCCGCGCATCAGTCGACCGTCGATCACCGCGCCCCCACCGATGCCGGTGGAGATGGTCAGGTAGACGAGGTTGCGCTTACCTTTTCCCGCGCCGAAGACGTACTCGCCGAGCGCGGCCGCGTTGCAGTCGTTGTCGATGCGGGCCGGGAGGTGGCCGAAGGCCTTGCTCAGCTCGCCCTCGATGGAATAGCCGGTCCAGCCGGGGAGGTTCGGGGAGCCATCGACGCAACCGCGGGCGGTGTCGAGCGGGCCGGGCGAGGCGATCCCGATGGCCAGGAGGTCCGCCGGCTTGAGCTTGAGCTCGGTGAGCAATTGCTGCGCGGCGGTGGCGACGCGTTGGACGGCCTGGGCCGGGCCGGCCTCAGCCAGGGTCTCGACGCGGGCAGAGCCGAGGACGGTGCCATCCTCGGCGACCACGCCGAAGGCGAACTTGGTGCCACCGAGATCGAAAGCTAGGACTTTACGCATGAAAATAGGTCAGTCGCGGGCCGGTCGCTGATAGTCGTCCTGCAGGCGGACGACATCGGTCAGGTCGGGCGTGGAGACCTCGAGGAGGACGCTGTCCTCCAAGGCCTCGAAGCGATGGATGGAGCGGGACGGGACGTGCAACGCCTGCCCAGCCGACCAGACGATGGGCGCCGCCAGGGATACCGCCGTCGGGTCTTCGCCGGGCGCCAGCGGGCGGAAGACCAGGTTCACGCGACCAGACAGCAGGAAGAGCGTCTCGGTCTTGCGTTCGTGGTATTGGAGGCTGAGCCGATGGCCCGCCTTCACCTCGAGCACCTTCCCGGCGTAGGCGGATTGCTCGGCGTACCAGATCTCCCGGCCCCAAGGCTTTTCGATGATCTTCGGACTGTGCAGCGGTGACGCCATCGACCCCGAGGTTCTGCCCCAAGCCCGCCGTTTAGCCAAGCAAATCCCCGAGGAAGTCGGGCTGAGCCGCGGCCCCCGTCACCGGCTCGATCAACCGCGGGTCGTCACAGGCCACCCGGTTCACGTCGGGTGAGACGCGGTGGACGGCCAGGCTCCGTTCCGGCGCGGTCGCCGCCAGCGCCGCGAAATCCGCAGGGGCGAAAGCGCGTTCCGCCAGCCAAGCGGCCTGCTGGGCGCCCTGCAGCAGGACCGGCATCCGCGAGTGGACCTCGCCGGCCTCGCGGTTCGGAGCGACGGTGACCAGGCAGAGCGTCCGGCGCATCGTCCCATCTGGCCGGACCTGCAAGGACCAGAGGCCGCCCACGGCCAGGGGACCGCCGTCCGCGGCGCGGAAGTAATACGGGATCTTCTGGCGACCCTCCGTCTTCCATTCGTAGTAACCGTCGATCGGCACTAGGCAGCGGCGCAGCCGGGCGGCGTCACGGAACGTCGGGCGGTCGAAGATACCCTCCGCCCGCGCGTTCGCGTGGCCCTCATCCCGGCTATCGGGGGCGGCCCAGGCCGGGATGAACCCCCAGGCCAAGGCCTCGGCCTTCAAGGCGCCTTGCTCGCGACGCAGGCAGAGGAGCGGGGTGCCCGGGGAGATATTGTAGCGCGGCGCGAGGGCGGGCGCGACGGCGCCGAGGGTCCGGAGGAGCTCCTCATGACGGGAAAACTGCGTGACGCGGCCGCACATAGCCTCGGCCTACCAATGGGGCGGACGTTCGTCGGCGGGCGGACCGGACTCGGCCGCATCGGCGGCTTGGGCGGTCTTGGCCTCGAGGCGGGCCAGCCGGTCGACCAGCTTGGCGACCTCGCGCGAGAGCTCGAGCAGGACGCGGTCCTGCTGTTCGACATGCCTTTGGAGGAAGGCGATGCGTTCCTCTAGGTCGCGGCGGCTGGGATCCATGCGCCCGACCGTAGGGCGCCGGCCCGCGAGCGCAAGCAGGGTCAGAGGCCGCAGTCGCGCTTGGCCGCGGCGAAGGCCGCCAGCGCCTCGTCCAGCTCGGCGCGGGTGTGCGCGGCCGACAGTTGGGTGCGGATACGCGCCTTGCCCTGGGCGACCACGGGATAGAAGAAGCCGACCGCGTAGACGCCGTGCTCGAGCAGGGCCGCGGCGAACTTCTGCGCCAACACGCCGTCGCCGAGCATGACCGGCACGATCGGGTGCTCGCCAGGCGGGAGGGTGAAGCCGAGCTCCGTCAGGCCCCGGCGCCAGTAGGCCGCGTTGGCCATGAGCTGGTCGCGCAACTCGGTCGAGGCGCGGAGCAGCTTCAGGATGGCGAGGGTGGTCGCCACAATCACCGGCGCGACGGAGTTGGAGAAGAGGTAGGTGCGGCTCTGCTGGCGCAGGATATCGATGACCTCCTTGCGGCCGGACGTGTAGCCGCCGCTGGCGCCGCCGAGCGCCTTGCCCAGGGTGCCGGTGATGATGTCCACCCGACCTTGGCAGCCGCGGTGCTCATGGGTTCCGCGGCCCGTCTTCCCGAGGAAGCCGACGCCATGGGAGTCGTCCATCATGACGACGGCCCCGTGCCGGTCGGCCAGGTCGCAGATCGCGGCGAGCGGCGCGATGGTGCCGTCCATCGAGAACACCCCGTCCGTGGCGATGAGCTTCACGCGCGCGCCCTTCGCCTCGACCAGCTTCGCCTCGAGGTCGGCTAGGTCGCAATTCGCGTAACGTAGGCGCTGCGCCTTGCAGAGGCGGATGCCGTCGATAATCGAGGCGTGGTTGAGGGCGTCGGAGAGGACCGCGTCCTCCGGGCCGAGGATCGTCTCGAAGAGCCCGCCGTTGGCGTCCCAGCAGGAGGAGTAGAGGATCGTATCCTCCGTGCCGAGGAAGTCGCTGATCGCGGCCTCGAGTTCGCGGTGGATCGTCTGGGTGCCGCAGATGAACCGGACGGAGCCGAGGCCGTAGCCCCAGCGCTCGAGCGCGGCGGCCGCGGCGGCCTTCACCTGCGGGTGGTTCGCCAGCCCGAGGTAGTTGTTCGCGCAGAGGTTGAGCGCCTCCCGGCCGTCCTTGAGCCGGACGCGCGAGCCCTGGGCGGAGTCGATCAGACGCTCCTGCTTGTAGAGTCCGCTCGCGCGGACATCGGCGAGGCGTTGGGCGAGGAGGCCTTGGAACGGGGCGTACATGGCGTTCAGAGCTGCGTCCAATCGAGGACGACTTTGCCGGATTGTCCAGACAGCATGGCCTCGAAGCCGCGCCGGAACTCGCGCGCGGGCAGGCGATGCGTGATCGCCGGGGTGATGTCCACGTGGGATTGCAGCAGCGCGATCATCTTGTACCAGGTCTCGTACATCTCGCGGCCGTAGATGCCCTTGATGTGGAGGCCGCGGAAGATGACCTTGTTCCAGTCGATGGCCGCCTTGCCGGGGATGATGCCGAGGAGCGCGATGCGGCCGCCGCACGCCATGTTATCGAGGATCTGGTCGAGCGCGCGCGCGTTGCCCGACATCTCCAGGGCGACGTCGAAGCCCTCGGTCATCCCGAGCTCCTGCTGGACCTGGTGGAGATCCTCCTTCGAGACGTCGACGGCGCGCGTGGGGCCCATTTTGCGGGCGAGCTCGAGTCGCCAGGGGTTGACGTCGGTGATGATGACCTTGCGCGCGCCCGCGGCCTTGGCGATGGCGATGGCCATGATGCCGATGGGGCCCGCGCCGGTGATGAGCACGTCCTCGCCCACGAGGTCGAAGGAGAGCGCGGTGTGCACCGCGTTACCCAGCGGGTCGAAGATCGCCGCGACCTCGTCAGGGATGTCGTCCGGCACCGGGACGACGTTCTCCATCGGGAGGGAGAGGAATTCCGCGAAGGCGCCGGGGCGATGGATGCCGACGCCGAGGGTGTGCGCGCAGAGGTGCCGGCGGCCGGCGCGGCAATTGCGGCAGTGGCCGCAGACGATGTGGCCCTCGCCGGAGACGCGCTGGCCGACCTTCAGGTGCGTGACCTCGCGGCCGAAGGCCTCGACGACCCCGACGTATTCATGGCCGACGGTAAGCCCGACCGGCACGGTCTGCGCCGCCCACTCATCCCACTTCCAGATATGGACGTCGGTACCGCAGATCGCGGCCTGCCGGATGCGGATCAGCACGTCGCGGTCGCCGATCGTCGGCATCGGCACGTCCGCCAGCCAAAGGCCTTCGGCGGCTTCTTTCTTGATCAGGGCTTTCATGCGGCGCGGTGGTAAGGCCGAACATAGGCCTTCCCTTCTGGTTTGAAAGCGACGTCTCCTTGCTGAGGTTGTTTTTTATTGTGCGGAAAGGCTCGTTTACCGACCCTCGTGAGCGATGTCGCCCACCCCGGACCCGTCTCACCCAGAAGACCCCGACCTCGCCTCGTCCACCGAAGCGGGCGCACCGGCCGCCGAGGAGATCCGGGCGACCCGTTCGCAGCGCACCTTCTGGCAGAGACTCGGTGGCGAGGGCCTGACCATCTCGCTGATTATCCACCTGGTCCTGATCCTCATCGCCGCCATCTGGGTGATCTCGACCGTCACCGACTCCGTCAAGAAGGACCCCGACTCCTTCTCCACCGGCCAAGGCGGTGGCGCCGCCGGCGACAAGGCCAAGCAGTTCAAGACCCGCGCCCAGCCCAAGAACCCCAAGGCGATGGCCAAGAACGCCGCGCGCATCACCTCCAAGAGTAGCACCGCGACGATTTCGCTCCCAGACCTTCCCAGCTCCTCCGTGGCCTCCCTCAACTCGGGCATGATGGGCGGCGGTTCCTCCAAGGGCTTCGGCGGCGGCTCCGGCGGCGGCATCGGCTCCGGGATGGGCGTCGGCCGCGGTAACGGGAAAAATTTCGTCGGCGCCTTCGGGGCTTCGTTCAAGCGACCGAACGCGCTGGAGGGGACGCTCTACGACCTGAAGTTCAGCCCGAGCGGCAAGGCGCTCGGGGCCGACCAGGCCGAGCGCATCGCGCAGATCCAAAAGGCCTTCGAGACGATGGATCGCAACTGGTCGGGCACCAAGGCGCTGCTGGATGCGCGCTACCGCCAGGCGGAGCTAAAACTATACGCTTCGAACATCTTCATCCCGCCCCGCAGCGCGGCGGAAGCGACGAAAGCCTTTGATTGCGAGAAGGAGATCCAGGCGCCCGGCTGGCTGGCTTATTACGAAGGCAACTTCAGCCCGCCGGTCACCGGCAAGTACCGGTTCGTAGGGCTGGGCGACGATATCATGGTCGTGGCGGTCGGAGGGAAGACGGTGCTTTCGGCTTTCTGGCCTAACTCGAAGCTCAACGTGACGCGTTACGAGCCTGACTGGTTGCCGAAGGACGCCAAGAAGACGGACGGGCAAGGCCTGCGGTTCCCGCCCCATGGCGGGGGACGCTACGCCGGGGAATGGCTGGAACTCCGCAAAGGACAGGCTTACCGGATCCAAATCACCTTCGGTGAATCCTACGGCGGCCTCTTCTCGGCGGCGCTCCTGATCGAGCAGCAGGGGGTGACCTACCCGACGGCGGGCCGCGACACCCAGCTCCCCATCTTCATGCTCGAGCCGCTAACGCCCGAGGAAATCCAGCTGAAGCGCAGCAACCACATCGACCATCAGACCGAAGGGCCGGTTTTCGGCACGGGAATCAACGGAGCCTCCGGCCGACCAGGGACCCGTTAAGTTGGGATTGGCTTTCTTGGAGGACGGCTCAGCCTAGGGCAATGCCTTCATCGGACCCCCAGGCACCCCTCCCTGACGACGCTTCCGTGCCGCCGGCCACCGGCGAAACGCCCGCCGAAGGCACCCCTGTGCCCGCCGTCGAGGAGGTCCAGGCGACCCGCTCGAAGCGGACGTTCTGGCAGAAGCTGGGGGGCGAGGGCCTGACCATCTCGCTGATCATCCACCTGGTCCTCATCCTCATCGCCGCCATCTGGGTCATCTCGACGGTCACCGACTCGGTGAAGAAAGACCCGGACTCCTTCTCGACCGGCCAAGGCGGTGGCGCCGCCGGCGATAAGGCCAAGCAGTTCAAGACCCGCGCGCAGCCGAAGAACCCCAAGTCGATGGCCAAGAACGCGGCTCGCATCACCTCCAAGAGTAGCACCGCGACGATTTCCCTGCCCGACCTCCCCACCTCGTCCGTCGCCTCCCTCAATACGGGCATGATGGGTGGCGGCTCGTCGAAGGGCTTCGGCGGCGGCTCCGGCGGCGGCATCGGCTCCGGCATGGGCGTCGGCCGCGGCAACGGCCGTAACTTCGTCTCGGTCTTCGGCAGCAAAACCGCGGTGAATGGCCTCCCCGGCACCTTCTACGACTTCAAGCAGAATAAGGCCGGCAAGCCGACCCCGATGATGGGCGGCGCCCCCGAGAAGTTCGGCGACCCTTCGAACGGACCTGCCATCGGCCTCTACAACAAGGAGGTGAATGAGTTCTTCGACAAGGGCTTCGCCGTCTCCAGCCTGAGCAATGTCTTCCGCGCGCCGGACACCCTGCTCGCCTCGCAGATCTTCATCCCGCCCTGCCCGGCCACCGAGGCCCCCAAGGCCTACGGCGTCGACAAGGAGTGCAAACCGTCGCGCTGGATCGCCCACTACCGCGGCGCGGTGAAGGCCCCGCAGACCGGCAAGTTCCGCTTCGTCGGCTCGGGCGACGACTTCATGGCGGTCCGCTGGAACCGGAAGGTCGCCCTCGACTCCGGCTACCAGCAGTTCCTCACCGGAGCGGAGAACGTCTACAAGGATTTCGGCAATAAGAAGTGCGACGAGACCCACCCTTCCCGGACCGGCAAGCCGATGCGCGCCGGCCCGTGGATCAGCATCACCAAGGACGCCGAAGTCCCGATGGAAGTCGTGATCGGTGAAACCCCGGGAGGCACCTTCTACGCGATCCTCTGCATCGAGGTCATGGCCCCGAACGGGAAGGGCGAGGGCAACCTCAAGCTCTTCCGCCTGACGAGCGACGAACTCCCGGACGCCATCAAGAACGGACACCCGAGCGTCCCGAACGTCGACATGGTCGCCGAAGGCTGGATTTTCAAGGCCGTCCGGGCCACCGTGGCCCGCTGACGACCTGATTGAGGTTGTCCCTAGGGTCGGGGCTAAGGTAGGATTTCCGCCCCTAAGGTATGCCTGACGAGCCCCCCAGCCCCACCCCCGAACAGGACCCGTCGGTCGCTGCGCCGGAAGCCTTCCCGACCGAACCGGCCGGCGAGGAGGTCCGGGCGACCCGCTCGCAGCGCACCTTCTGGCAGAGACTCGGTGGCGAGGGCCTGACCATCTCGCTGATCATCCACCTGGTCCTGATCCTCATCGCCGCCATCTGGGTGATCTCGACCGTCACCGACTCCGTCAAGAAGGACCCCGACTCCTTCTCCACCGGCCAAGGCGGTGGCGCCGCCGGCGACAAGGCCAAGCAGTTCAAGACCCGCGCCCAGCCCAAGAACCCCAAGTCGATGGCCAAGAACGCCGCGCGCATCACCTCCAAGAGTAGCACCGCCACCATTTCCCTACCCGACCTCCCCACCTCGTCCGTCGCCTCCCTCAACACCGGTATGATGGGCGGCGGCTCCTCCAAGGGCTTCGGCGGCGGCTCCGGCGGCGGCATCGGCTCCGGCATGGGCGTCGGCCGCGGCAACGGCCGCAACTTCGTCTCCCTCTTCGGCGCCAAGCTCGGCACGAACGGCCTGGTCGGCACCTTCTACGACCTGAAGCAGACGCAGAGCCACCGGGAGACCGAATGCGCGCCCCAATCCGGCATCGGCGCCTACCGCGAAGCCGTGCGCGATTTCTTCCAGTCTGGCTGGAGCCCGACGAAGTTCGCGAAGTACTACAAGGCGCCAGAACCCCTCATCGCCGGCCAGCTCTTCATCCCGTCCCGCAGCGCCAACGCCGCCCCCGAGGCCTACGGCGTCGAGAAAGAAGTGAAGCCCTCCCGCTGGGTCGTGCACTACAAGGGCACGGTCGAGGTCCCGCAGTCCCTGCCTTTCCGCTTCGTCGGCACCGGGGACGACTGGCTGCTCGTACGCTGGGACAAGAAGATCGCCCTGGACGACGGCTATGAGCGCTTCGTGGTCGGCGGCGACGGCAACTACAAAGACTTCAAGCAGACGGTCACCAAGGAGTTCGTCCTGGATCGCACGCCAGGCGGGCTGCACCGCATGAAGGCGGGCCCTTGGATCAACGAGACGAAAGGCAAGAAGGTCCCGATCGAGATCGCCATCGGCGAGACTCCCGGGGGCGTCTTCGACGTCTACCTCGCCATCGAGGTCGCGACCTCGAACCAGCGCGTGAAGGGCGAGTTCGTCGGCGAAGGCACGCTGAAGCTGTTCCGCGTGAACAGCGACCCCCTCCCGAAGGAGATCGAAAATCCCGGACGCAAGCTGACCATCGACATGCAGGCGGAGGGCTGGATCTTCAAGACGGTCGCCGGTCCGGGCGTGAGCCGCTGAGTCAGGCGCGCGGCCGGCCGGCGAGGTAGAAGCGGGCGCAGTTGCCGCCGAAGAGGCCGGCGCGCTCGGCGTCGGTCAGGCCGCGCGCGTAGTCGTCGACCAGGCGGAAGGCCTGCTCATAACTGCCGGCGAACAGGCAGACCGGCCAGTCGGAGCCGTACATCAGGCGGGCCGGGCCGAAGGCCTCGAAGACCGTATCGAGGTAAGGGCGGAACTGCTCGGGCTGCCACGCCTGATGGTCGGCCTCGGTGAGCATGCCCGAGACCTTGCAATGGACGTTCGGGAGTTTCGCCAGACGCCGGAGCTGGGACTTCCAGGGCTCGATCGTGCCATCTTTGATGGACGGCTTAGCGATATGATCGAGGACGAAGGGCTGGTCTGGAAAATTCTCGGCCAGACGGATCGCGGCCTCGAGCTGCTTGGGGTAGATCAGGATATCGTAGGTCAGGCCGAAGGCGGCCAGCTTCGCGATCCCGCGCTGGAAATCCTTACCCAGCATGAAGTCGTTATCCGGCTCTTCTTGGACGACGTGGCGGACGCCGACAAACTTAGGGTACGCGGCGAGGCGAGCGAGGTCGGCCTCGACGCGGTCGGAACGCAGGTCGACCCAGCCGACGACGCCCTTCACGTTCGCGTGCGTATCTGCGAGCCCAAGGAGCCAGTCGGATTCGCCGACGACTTGGCGGGCCTGCACGGCGATCGCGCCGTCGAAGCCGAGCGGCTGCTGTAGCGCGGCGAGGTCGTCGGGCAGCCAGCTGCGGTGCAAGGGCGAACCCGGCGGGATCCACGGATACTGCGCCGCGTCGTACGACCAGAAGTGCTGGTGGGCGTCGAGGCGCATGGCGTCAGACCACGTCGACGATCGCCTTGATGACGCCGGACTCCGGCTTGAGCCAGGTCGGGAACGTCGCGATCAGGTCGTCGAACGTCGCGTGGTGCGTGATCCATGGCTTCGTGTCAATCACCCCGTCCTCGATCAGTTTGATGATACGGGCGAAGTCCTTCGAGAGCGCGTTGCGGCTGGCCAGGAGGGTCAACTCGCGGCGGTGCAGGTGGGGCGCGTGGGGGAAGGTCAGGTCCTGCTGCGTGATGCCCACGTAGACCACGCGGGCGGCGAAGGCCGCATAAGCGAAGCAGGCGACCATCGACTTGTTGCTACCCGTTGCGTCGATGACCACGTCGGCCAGTTGGCCGTTCGTGAGGGCGGCGAGCGCCGTGACTTCGGAGCCGTCGCCCTTGGCCTGGATGACGCCGTCCACCTTCATGACGTCCGTGCAGAACTTCAGTCTGTCCGCATTCATATCCATCACCACGCACTTCGCGCCGGAGACCTTGACGAACTCCACGGCCGAGAGGCCGATCGGGCCGGCGCCGATGACGAGGACCGTCTCACCGACCTTGGGCGCGGCGCGGTCGACGGCATGGCAGCCGATGGCGAGGGTTTCGACGAGCGCGAGCTGGTCGTAGGAAAGCTTCGTCGAGACATGCAGCTTGCGGCCCGGGAGGAGGAATTTCTCCGCCATGCCCCCGTCGCACATCACGCCGAGGGTCTGATGGTTCTCGCAGCAGTTGGTAAAGCCGCGGCGACAGCTGTAGCAGGTCTGACAGTTGATGTAGGGCTCGACCGAGCAGCGGTCGCCCGGCTTGACGTTCGTCACGCCCGGGCCGACCGCGAGGACCTCGACGCCGAGCTCATGGCCGGGGACCCGTGGGTAGGAGTAGAACGGCATCTTGCCGAGGTAGCCGCCGTAGTCGGTTCCGCAGATGCCGATGCGGTGGACGCGCACGACCGCCTCGCCGGCGGCGGGCGCGGGCGGCTCGGGGAGTTCGATCCGCGCGAACTGGCCCGGCTGGTCGAGACGGATGGCCTTCATCGGATCAGTTATTCTCCTTCAGGCCTTCCAGGTGGCCGAGGTTCTTCACCGGGGCGAAGATGGCCAGGACCTCGGCGAGGAGCTGCTGATCAATCGGCTCCGCGGCCCACTTGGCCCAATTGCGGATGTTGGTCGGGTTGGCGCTGCCCGAGACCGTCGTGGCGATGTCAGGATGCTGGAGCGAGAACTGCAGGGCGAGCTTAGCGATGTCGCTGCCCTTGGCGGCGCAATGGGCGGCGGCGGCGCGAGCGGCGGCCTTCACGGTTTCTGGCTCCTTGAGCCAGGCGGGGAGCGGGGCGTTGGTGAGGAGACGGGCGCTGAACGGGCCGGCGTTCATGACGCCGATGCCCTTGGCCTTGAGGTAAGGCACCGTCTCGTCGGAGAAGCGGGTGTTCTGGAGCGTGTGCTGGTTGTAGCTCAGCACGCAGTCGACCTCGGCCTGGTCGCAGATGAACTTGAAGATCTTCTGCGGGTAGCCACTGAAGCCGATGGCCTTCACCTTGCCGGCCTGCTTCGCTTTGCGAAGGGCGGGGATGGTCTCGTCGACGATCTGCTGCATCGGGACGAATTCGATGTCGTGGCAGAGGACGATGTCGAGGTGGTCGGTACCAAGGCGGTGCAGGGAGACGTCGATGCTCTCCGCGACGCGCTTGGCGCTGAAGTCGAAGTGCGGAAGGTCATAACGGCCGATCTTCGTGCAGAGCTTATAGCTGTCGCGCGGGACGCCGCGGAGGGCGACACCCAGGAGCACTTCGGAGATGCCGCGGCCGTAGAAGGGCGACGTGTCGATGAAGTTGAGGCCACAGTCGAGAGCGACCTGGACGGACTTGAGGGCGTCGTCGAGGGCGACGCTGCGAAATTCCTGGCCGAGCGACGAGGCGCCGAAGCTGAGGATCGGGAGTTCGATCCCGGTCTTTCCGAGGGTACGGGTTTTCATGGGGTGATTGTTCAGGCGGTGCGGCAGCCGACGGTGAGGAGCACGTTGCCCCAGAGGGCTTGGTCGCCGGTCTGGATGGTGAGGATGTGGTCGGCGGATTCGACGGCTTTGTAGAAATCCCACTTCAGGACCGGCTGCAGCTCGAGTTTGAGTCCGGCGGCCTTCACTTCCTGGCGGAACTCGGACCACACGGGCGGCTCGCCCTTCTGCGCGTAAGAGTCGTCGGGTGGGATGCCCATCGTATTGACGGCGTCGACCGGCACGGCGCTGAGCACCGCGCGGAGGACTTGGGCGACGGTCGGGATGCCCGGCGAAAGGTTGAGCGAGACCAGCTCGGCGTTCGGACCCTTCTTGCCCCAGACCGGGTAATTGCCGTCGGCGATGAGGATGACCGAGTGGTGGCCCGCGCGGGCGAGTACTTCGGAGATCTTCGGATGGATGAGCTGGTGCTTGAGCATGGTCTTAGCGGGGTAAGTGGGTGCGGATGGCCTTGATCGTCTGCGCGGCGGCGGCTTCGGAGTCAGGCAGCGGTAGGATCTCGCCAGAGAGGTAGCCGGCGTAGCCGATGTCCTTGAGGGCGGCGACGACCGAGGCGGCGTCCGTGTGGCCAAAGCCGATCGCCTGACGGTTGCTGTCGGCGAAGTGGACATGGCCGACGTGACGTCCGCAGGCGCGGAGCGTGGCGGCGTTCGAGACCTCCTCGATGTTCATGTGGAACAGGTCGCAGAGCAGCTGCACGTTCGCGACCTGGCGGGCTTCGAGGAATTGCGCGGCGTCGAGTTGGCGGTTCAGGAGATTCGTCTCGTAGCGGTTAAGCGGCTCGTAGAGGAGCGGCACGCCGTAGCGGGCGGCGTGCGCGCCGAGGTCGGTGAGCGCTTCGGCTAGCCAGGTCAGGGCTTGGTCACGGGAAACATCACCCTCGGCCTTGCCCTGCATCGAGCCGATGATAGCGGGCGCCTTGAATTCGCCGCCCACATCGATGATTGCGCGGATGAATTCACGGGCCTGCTGGCGGATGCTGGGGTCGGCGTGGGTCAGGTGCCACTTGTGGACGAGCCAGCCTCCCCCGGTGCCGAAGGCCGCGGCGGCGAGGCCGTGCTGCTTGAGCATCGCATGTAGTGCGGGCCGGTCGATCGAGGCGGCGGACGGGGCGAAGATCTCGAGCGCGTCGAAGCCCAGCTTCGCGGCGGAGGCCGCGGCGGACACGAGTCCGTCCCAATAGACGAAGGGACCGCCCTTGGCTTGGGCGACGAGGGAGACGGTGATCGCAGATTTAATCACGAGGGAACTCTGCCCTTCCCGCGAAGGAGGGGCAAGTTCCGCTTAAATGACTTTAAACGAAAAACGGCGCGAAGTGGCCGAGAAGCGGCAACTTACTCCGTCATTCCCTGCGAAGTGCGACCCTTCACGAGGCGCTGCACTAAGGCAAAGCGGAGGATCTGCTCCATCTTCGCGATCTCAACTGGGTCGATATCCTTCTGACCGCGGGCGGCCTCGACGGCTTCGCGAGCACGCGCTTCGGCGTTCTCGACGGCCTTGAGGTCGATCTTGGATTCGTCGATAGCGGCTTCGGTCACAACCGAGACCTTATCGGAGACGACGCGGACGAAGCCCTGGTCGATAGCGAGGCGGCTGATCTTGCCGTCGATCGTCAGGATCACTTCGCCGGCAGCGATGATCGCGGTGATAGGCTGGTGGCCGGGCAGGATGCCGATGCTGCCCATGGCGGTGGGCAGGGTCACCTTGTCCGCCGTGCCTTCATAGGCTCGGCGATCAGGGGTGACGATTTCGACCGTAAGGGACATGTGGGCTTATTTCTTGGACTGTCCAGAAGCGGCGAGAACCTCGTCGATGCCGCCCTTCATGTAGAAGTCGTTCTCGTTCACGTGGTCGAGCTCGCCGGAGAGGATCATCTCGAAGCCGCGCAACGTGTCGTCGAGGGCGACGTACTTGCCGGGCGAGCCCGTGAAGATTTCCGCGACGTGGAACGGCTGGGAGAGGAACTTCTGCACCTTACGGGCGCGGAAGACGACGAGCTTGTCGTCAGGGGAGAGT
>JBEELT010000046.1:0-13101 GCA_041167995.1 Verrucomicrobiota bacterium
TGCGCATCCGGGGTAGGGCTTTATGCAGGGAAAAGATGGGGCGGGAAAGGGCATTTAACCGGGAGGGCCCCTAAGGCCGCTTGATTCCCTAGGGGTAATCCCTAATCTCAGGCTGAGATTTTATCCCTAAGTGCAACCTTCGGACCTCCCCCTTGTCACCCCTTCATCCCCTCGCCATGACCCCGCGCCGTTTTCTTCCCTTGCTCGCCGTGCTGACCGCCGGCCCGCTGCTCCTCGCCGCCGATGAGCCGACCAAGGAGGGCCTCGAGTTCTTCGAGAAGAACATCCGCCCGATCTTCGCCGAGCATTGCTACGAATGCCACTCGATCGAGAAGGGCGCCTCGAAGGGGGGCCTGATCCTCGATTCGCGCGACGGGATGCTCAAGGGCGGCGACCAGGGGCCGGCCGTGGTGCCCGGCAACGTCGCCAAGTCGCTCCTGCTGCTGGCCGTCCATTACGGCGACCCCGAGATCGCCATGCCGCCGAAGAAGAAGGGCGGCAAGATCGCCGACGCCAAGATCGCCGCGCTCGAGAAGTGGGTCAAGATGGGCGCCCCCGCCCCGGCCGGCAACGGCAACAAACTCACCGGCCTGACCGAGAAGGCCAAGCAGCACTGGGCCTACCTCCCGCTCAAGGCCGTCCCGCCGCCGGAAGTGAAGAACAAGGCCTGGGTCAAGGGCCCGATCGACGCCTTCGTCCTCGCCAAGCTCGAAGCCGCCGGCCTCGTGCCCAACCCGGCGGCCGACCCGGAGGCCCTGCTGCGCCGCATGTCCTACGACCTCATCGGCCTGCCCCCCACCGCGGACCAGGTGATCGCCTTCACCCGCGCCCATGAAGCCGCGGCCGCGGCCGATGCCGCCGCCATCCGCCGCGGCACGCCGGCCGGCAACGTCGACGCCGTCGTCGCCAAGCAGGTCGACTTCCTGCTGGCCTCGCCGCACTACGGCGAGCGCTGGGGCCGCCACTGGCTCGACACGGCCCGCTACTCCGACACGCGCGGCCTGCCGGTCGACATGGGTAAGAGCCTCTACGAGGACTACCGCTACGCCTTCGCCTGGACCTACCGCGACTACGTCATCGACGCCCTCAATACCGACAAGCCCTACGACCGCTTCGTGGTCGAGCAGCTCGCCGCCGACAAGCTCCCGGACATCAAGCCCGATGACTCCCGCCTCGCGGCCCTCGGCTTCATCACCATCGGCAAGCGCTTCGACAATATCGACGACACGATCGACGAGCGCATCGACACCACGACGAAGGCCTTCCTCGGCCTGACGGTCTCCTGCGCGCGCTGCCACGACCACAAGTTCGACCCGATCCCCGCCGCCGACTACTACTCGCTCCACGGCATCTTCGCCTCGACGATCGAGCCGCTCCAGCGGCCGGGCATCACCGCGGGTCCCCAGGGCGCGACCCTGAAGGTCGACTTCCAGAAGCGCCTCGATCAGCTGCAGGCGGAGAGCGCCGCCGGCTACTACAAGTACTTCAAGGACATGCGCGCCCGCTACGACCGCGAGATGGCCGGCCGCCTGGTCGCCGCCACGCTCAAGCGCGGTTCGCTCGAGTGGGGCGACGTGAACGAGAAGTACAAGCTGGAGACGCCCTTGCCGGACTTCGAGGCGATGCGCATCCAGGCCGACTCCCCCATCACCGGACCGTTCGCCCGCGTGGCGGCCATCCCCGCCGCCGTGTTCGAGGAGCGCGCCGCCGGCGTGCTCGCCGCCGCCTTGAGCGACCCCAAGAACCCGGTCAACCCCCTCATCGCCTCGGCCCTGCGCGGCCTCAAGCCCAAGACCATCGACGACGTCGCCCTGGCCTACCAGAAGGCCTACAATGATAGCAAGGCCTCCATCCTAGCGCACATCGACCGTTGCGCGACGCCCGGCCGCTCGAGCAAGCAGACGCCGCCGGCGATCGCGCAGATGGCGGCCTACCCGTGGCCCCTGCCCGACGTCGAGGAGATCCTCGAGAACGAGGAGTGTATCGCGCTCTTTGATACTCGCAAGTTCTGCGCCGATTGGCAGAACCGTCCGGTCTTCGGCGGCCAGAACAACCGCAAGCCTGTCGCCTATTTCCGCTGGGCCCAGGTCAACGAGCTGCGCCTCTCCCACCCCGGCGCCCCGCGCGAGGCCATGGCCATCCAGGATGCCGCCAGCCCCCGCGACAGCTACGTCTACCTGCGTGGCGACAAGAATAAGCGCGGTCCCACGGTCCCGCGTCGCTTCCTCGAGGTACTCTCGCAGGGCGACCGCCCCGCCTTCAACGACGGTAGCGGCCGCCTCGAGCTGGCGAAGGCCATCGTGGCCAAGACCAATCCCATCGCCCCGCGCGTCGCGATGAACCGCCTCTGGATGAAGCATTTCGGCGAAGGCTTGGTGCTGTCGCCCGACGACCTCGGCAACATGTCCGTGCCGCCCTCGCACCCGGAGCTGCTCGATTGGCTGGCCGACGACTTCACCAAGAACGGCTGGACTCTCAAGCGCATGCACCGCCAGGTCATGCTGAGTTCGGCCTACCGCCAGGATTCCAATCCCAATCTCAACCCGCTGGTGGCCCGCAAGGGGGCCGTCGATCCGCTCAAGATCGACGCCGCCAACCGTCTGCTGTGGCGCGGCAACCTGCGTCGCCTCGACTTCGAGTCGATCCGCGACTCGATGATCCTCCTCACGGGCAAGATGAGCCCCACCGTCGGCGGTCAGCCGGCCAACATCACCGATGAGCCCTACAGCTACCGCCGCAGCCTCTACGGCTACGTCGACCGCCTCCGCCTCAACGACACGTTGTCGCAGTTCGACTATGCCGACCCCGACATGGCGAACTCCAAGCGCGGTTCGACCATCGTGCCGCAACAGGCGTTGTTCTTCATGAACAACCCGCTCTCGGTCGAGGTGGCCCGCTCGGTGGCCGCGCGCCCCGACGTCGTGAAGGCCTTCTCCGAGGACGCGCGCATCAACGCGATGTTCATGGCGATCTTCCAGCGCCGCGCGACCTCCAACGAGATCCGCGCCGCCCGCGACTTCCTCGACAAGCAGAAGGCCATGGCCCTCGCCGCCGCCCGCGGCACCCCGGCCACCGGCACCGCCAAGACCTCGCCCTCCGGCTCGAGCCGGACCAGCGCCAAGGGCACGTCCGGCAAGGACGCCAAGCCCGCCAACCCGGTCGCCGCCTCCCAGGGGTCCGTGACCAAGAAGGGCGTCTCCGCCACCAAGAAGGTCGAGGCCCCGGACGACATGATGATGTCCGTGAGCACCGGCGGGGCCGAGGGTATCCTGCAGAATGTCGGCGAGACTATTCCTCGCAACCCCTTGACCCCCATTGAGTTACTAGCGCATACCTTGCTACTCTCGAACGAATTCGTCTACGTGAATTGAGCGGCGGCGAAGCCGTTCACGAAAGGGGGCCAAGGCCCCCTTTTTTATTAGGGTACCCCTTAATCTACGGCTTGAAGTTCCCCGCATCCCATAGACAATTATCCTTAGTTCAGGCCCCGCAGAAACCCCCAGAAACGCCGTAACTTAATTACCCCAGCGGTGTCTTAAAATCTACCCACCCCATGCCGACTTTCCCGTCCAGTCTCCGCCTCGCCACGCTTCTCCTGCTCGGCGTCGTCGCCGCCTGCGCCCAAGAGATGAAGATGGAGGCCGAGGCGATGTCCGCCAAACCCGCCGCGGCGAAGTCCGAGGCCAAGGCGCCGGAGAAGATGGATCCCGCCGCCCTGGAATTCTTCGAGAAGAATATTCGCCCGATCTTCAGCGAGCATTGCTATAAGTGCCATTCCGCGGCCGAAGGCGTCTCCAAGGGCGGCCTGATCATGGACTCGCGCGCGGCGCTGCTGGCCGGCGGCGACCAAGGCCCCGCCGTCGTGCCCGGCAACCTCAAGAAGTCCCTGCTGCTCGTCGCCGTCCACCAGCAGGACCCCGAGCTGTCCATGCCGCCCCGCAAGTCGGGTCCGAAGCTGAGCGACGCGAAGATCGCGACCTTGGAGAAGTGGGTCCTGATGGGCGCACCGGCCCCGGCTGGCGGCGCCGACAAGCTCACCGGACTTTCGCAGAAGGCCCGCGACCACTGGGCCTTCAAGGCGGTCCAGGACCCGGCCGTGCCGGCCAAGCTGAGCGCCCCCGCCTGGTGCCAGAACGAGATCGACGCCTTCATCCTGACCAAACTCGACGCGATGGGCCTCAAGCCCAACCCCACCGCCGACGGCGAGGCCCTGCTGCGCCGCCTCACCTACGACCTCCACGGCCTGCCGCCCACCAACGCCGAGTCCGACGCTTTCTGCCGCGACTTCGACGCCGCCGTGATTCGCGACGCAATGGCGGTCCGCAATGGCCAGCCCGCCCGCTCCGCCTCGCTGGTGCTCGAACGCACCATCGACCGCTTGCTCGCCTCGCCGCGCTACGGCGAGCGCTGGGCCCGCCACTGGCTCGACACCGCCCGTTACTCCGACACCAAGGGCCTGCGCCGCGGCGGCGCCGAGGGCGACCGCTCCGCCAACGCCTGGACCTACCGCGACTACGTCATCGACTCGCTCAACGCCGACAAGCCTTACGACCAGTTCATCATCGAGCAGCTCGCGGCCGACCGCCTGCCCGACCTGGCCAAGGACGACCCGCGCCTCGCCGCGCTCGGCTTCATCACCGTGGGCAAGCGCTTCGACAACAACGACGACACGATCGACGAGCGCATCGACACGACGACCAAGGGCTTCCTCGGCCTGACCGTCTCCTGCGCGCGCTGCCACGACCATAAGTTCGACCCGATCCCCGCCGCCGACTACTACTCCCTGCACGGCGTCTTCGCCTCCACCATCGACCCGCTCGTCGACCCGGTCATCCGCGGGGCCCGCACCGCCCCCGCCGCGGTCCGCGCCGACTACGAGAAGCAGCTCCGCCAGTACATGGACGAGAACGTCCGCGGCTACTACAAGTACGTCGGCGGCCAGCTCGCCCTCCTGCACAAGGGCTACGGCGCCCGCGCCATGGTCGCGCTCGCCGGCGGCGTCCGCTCCGAGAAGGGCTACGACCTGCAGCAGAAGTACAAGGACAAGTACGTCGTCGACCGCGAGGTGGACGGCGCGATGATGATCCGCTCCGACTCGCCCGTGACCGGCCCGCTCGCCCGCCTCCGCGCGGTGCCCGAGGCCCAGTTCGCCGAGAAGGCCCCGGCCGCTATCGCCGCCGCGCTGGCCGACAAGAAACTCGCGGTCAACCCGCTCGTCGCCGAGGCCCTGCGCAACCTCAAGCCGAAGTCCCTCGATGACGTCGCCTTCGCCTACGACGCGCTGTTCGTGAAGCACCATGACCGCATCATGGCGCACCTCCAGATGCGCGGCACGGCTGGCAAGCGCGGCGAGCAGGACGACAAGGCGATCGCCCAGCTGGCGGCCTACCCCTTCCCGACGCCCAACTACGAGGACATCGCCACGACCACCCAGATGACGGTGCTCGTCTCCACCCGCGCCTTCTGCGAGTCCTGGCAGTCCGCCCCGGCCTTTCAGAACGGCAACATCCCGACGCGCTTCTTCCGGTTCGACGCCATCAACGCCCTCGACCTGACGCACCCGGGCGGCCCCGGCACCGCGATGACCGTCGCCGACGCCGAGAAGCCGCGCGACACCAACGTCTACCTGCGCGGCGACCGCAACAAGAAGGGGGCCGTCGCCCCGCGCCAGTTCCTCGAGATCCTCGCCGGCCCCGATCGCCAGCCGTTCTACGAAGGCAGCGGCCGCCGCGAGCTGGCGCTGGCCATCGCCAACCGCACCAATCCGCTGACGCCCCGCGTGCTCGTCAACCGCGTCTGGCTCCATCACTTCGGCGCCGGTATCGTCTCGTCCCCCGACGACTTCGGCAACATGGCGGAGAAGCCCACGCACCCCGAGCTGCTCGACTGGCTGTCGATGCGCTTCATGGACGACGGCTGGTCGCTGAAAAAGCTGCACAAGCGCATCCTGATGTCGGCGACCTACCGCCAGTCCGCCAACCCGCAGGTCAACGCGCTGGTGGCCCAGAAGGGCGCCGTCGATCCCCTGAAGGTCGACGCCGCCAATAAGTACCTCTGGCACGCCAACCTCCGCCGCCTGGACTTCGAATCCATCCGCGACTCCATGCTGATGCTCACCGGCAAGATGGACACGACGCTCGGCGGCCGCCCCGTCAACATCACCGAGGACCCGATCAGTTACCGCCGCAGCATCTACGGCTACATCGACCGCGAGCGCCTCAGCGACCTCCAGTCCCAGTTCGACTTCGCGGACCCCGACATGGCTAACTCCAAGCGCGGCTCCACCATCGTGCCGCAGCAGGCGCTGTTCTTCATGAACAACGAGCTCTCGATCGTCGTGGCCCGTGCCGTCGCGGCCCGCCCCGAGGTGACCGGCGCCTCCTCCGAGGACGTGCGCATCGCCCAGCTCTACAAGATCATGTACCAGCGCTCGCCGACCGTCGCCGAGCTCAAGTTCGCCCGCGACTTCGTCCGCAAGGTCGCCGGCTTCATCGACGAGCCCGTCGCCAAGGCCAAGCCGGCCCCGATCGCCAAGGCTCCCAAGCCCACGGCCCGCGAGCTCATGAACAAGCCCCTGCTCCCCAGCGCGCCGCTCGTGGCCGTCGAGGCGGCCCCCAAGACCAAGGTTACCGGCGCCGGCCTGGTCAACGAGGGCGTCAAACTCGACAAGCGTCCGGTCAGCCCGATCGAGATGCTCGCGCAGGCCATGGTCTGCTCCAACGAATTCGTCTACCTCAACTAACCCCGTTTCTACAACCAAACCAAACAACATCATGGAAATCCAGAACTGCTCCAACAGCCTTCCGACGCCCAACTCGCGCCGGGAGTTCCTCCGCCAGACCGGCATGGGCCTCGGCACCGTCGCCTTTGGCACCATGGTTGCCGACTACCTCGTCGCGCCGGCCCGCGCCGAGATCACGGCCGACCTCAAGCCCCGCAAGGCCCCGCTGCCGGCCAAGGCCAAGCACGTCATCCACATCTTCGCGGGCGGCGCCCCTTCGCACCTCGACACCTTCGACTACAAGCCCGGCATGAAGGCCTTCGCCGAGAAGACCGCCTCCGGCCAGGGTGGCGTGATCTTCCCGACGCCCTTCGAGTTCAAGAAGTGCGGCAAGTCCGGCCTCGAGATCTCCGAGATCTTCCCGAAGCTCCAGGAGCAGGCCGACGAGATGTGCGTCATCCGCTCGATGCACTCCGACCTGCCGGCCCACGGTCCGGCCGCCAAGCTGATGCACACCGGCTCGGCGATCCTCACCAAGCCCTGCCTCGGCTCCTGGGTGCTCTACGGTCTCGGCACCGAGAGCCAGGACCTCCCGGGCTTCGTCAGCCTCGGCGGCGGCGCCGACGGCCGCCAGTCGGCCTTCCTCCCCTCCATCTTCCAGGGCGCGAAGACCTCCTTCCGTCCGGGTGCCCCGGCCAACAAGGTGATCGCCAACCTCCAGAGCGAGTTCACGACCGAGGAGGCCCAGCGCAAGCAGCTCGACCTCGTCCGCCAGCTCAACGAGCGCCACATGCAGACCGTGCAGAAGGATGAGCAGCTGGAGGCCCGCATCGAGTCCTTCGAACTCGCCTTCCGCATGCAGACCGCCGCGACCGACGCGTTCGACATCTCCAAGGAGTCGCAGAAGACCCGCGACGCCTACGGTAAGAGCGACCTCGGTGCCAAGCTGCTCTGCGCCCGCCGCCTCGTCGAGCGCGGCGTCCGCTTCGTCCAGGTGGACGCGGGCGGTTGGGACCACCACACCAACATCTTCACCTCGGCCGCCCGCACCGGCGGCGCGATCGACACGCCGGCGGCGGCGCTCATCGCCGACCTCAAGCAGCGCGGCCTGCTCGACCAGACCCTGATCATCTGGGGGGGAGAATTCGGCCGCACCCCGACCACCCCGGGCCGCGTGAACCAGAACTCCGGTCGCGACCACCACGCCAAGGCCTTCTGCTGCTGGATGGCGGGCGGCGGCGTCAAGGGCGGCATGCACTACGGCGAGACCGACGAGATCGGCTCCCAGGTCGCCTCCGATGGCGTGGACATCCACGACCTCCACGCGACCATCCTGCGCCTGCTCGGCTTCGATCACACGAAGCTCACCTACCGCTACAACGGCCGCGACTTCCGCCTGACCGACAACTTCGGCAAGGTGGTCGATAAGGTCATCGCCTAAGCGCCCTCGGCGCGAGGCTCCGGGGCGGATGTCGCGAGACGTCCGCCCCGTTTGTTTTCTGGGGTTGTGACGGCGTCGCCGCCCGACGATACTGTCCGGGTGGGTCGTCTTCTTCTCCTGCTCGTCCTCGCGGTCCTCGCGTGCTTCCTGCTGGCCAGGACCCTGGGCCCTGCGCCCATCGAGATGCTCCCACCATCCGCCGGCGCGTTTGCGTCGGCCGCCCCCGGCGACGCGCCCGCGGCACCCGTCAGGCCTCACGCATCTCTCGCCGCCGCCGTCCATGCCGCTCCCAGGGTGGCGACCGCCCCCGTCTCGATCGTGTCCGACGGTGAAGCTGTCCGGCCCTTGACCCCCGCCGCCGCGGCGCACCGCGACCCTTGGAGCGGTCGCCTGCCCACCGCGGGCTTATCCGGCGTCGACGCCCTGGGTCGCCGCGAAGTCCGCTACGACAACGGCGTGACCGCTTCCTCCCGCGTCGATCCGCTCGGCGGCGTCAGCACGCGATACTCGAACGGCATCACCGCCGAGAGCCGCACGGACCTGCTCGGCTCGACGACCACGCGTTTCTCCAACGGCGTCACCGCGAGCTCCCGCGTGGACGCCCTCGGCCACGTGGAGACGCGTTTCTCAGACGGCACCTCGGCGACCACGCGCGTCGACGCGTTGGGCCACCGGGTCACGACCTATTCCGACGGGCGGACCGAGACTTTGCGCCCGGACCCGTTGTCGCCCCCGCCCAAGCGGGCGGACGCCCGCCGGTAATAGGGGGGTATTTGGCAGAACAGGGCGCTTGAAAGCCTCCTGCCGCCCGCCTACTTTTCTCCTCTCACCACCCCATGAAACGCCTCCTCTCCCTCCTGGTCGCCACGCTCTGCGTGGTCTCGCTCACCGCGGCCGAGACCTTCACCTCCGGCCCCGGCTGGCTCGACTTCCCCGGCGGCAAGGGCCCCGGCGCGGGCAAGACCGTCGTCCTCCTGGTCGGCGACGAGGAGTACCGCTCCGAGGAGTCCATGCCCATGCTCGCCCGCATCCTCGCCGAGCGCCATGGTTTCCATTGCGTCGTCCTCTTCTCCCATGACGCGGACGGCACCATCAACCCGAACAACGGCGCCTCGCTGGGCAAGCCCGAGGCCCTCGATGGGGCGGACGCCCTCGTGCTCGGCCTGCGTTTCCGTAAGTGGAACGAGCCGGCCCTCGCCAAGTTCGACGCCGCCGTGAAGCGCGGCGTACCGATCGTCGCCACGCGTACCAGCACCCACGCCTTCGCCGGGATCCCCAAGGAGAGCCCCTTCGCCGCCTACAACTGGAACAGCAAGGGTGGCTTCGGCAAGAACGTGCTCGGCGAGACCTGGGTGAGCCACTGGGGCAACCATAAGGGCGAGGCGACGCGCACCGCCGTCGAGCCGGGCGCCGAGAAGAGCCCGCTCCTCAATGGCGTGACCAGCATCTTCGGCGACACCGACGTCTATGAGGCCTACCCGCCCGCCGACGCCCAGGTGCTCCTGCGCGGCGTGGTCCTCAAGGACATGGATTCCAAGAGCCCGCCCAGCGAGCGCCGCAAGAAGCGCGCGACCGACAAGCAGGAGCAGGGCATCAATGAGCCGGCCATGGCCGTCGCCTGGACCCGCGAACTCAAGAACGAGGCCGGCACCGTCAATCGTATCCTCACCACCACCATGGCCTCCGCCAGCGACCTCAAGGACGAGTCGCTGCGTCGCCTCCTGATCAACGGCGTCTTCTGGGGCCTCAAGCTCGACGTCCCGGCCGCCGCCGACGCCACCCCGCTCGTCGAGTGGAAGCCGAGCAAGTACTCCTTCAACCAGTTCCACAAGGGGCTCAAGGCGGAGGCCTTCGCCGGCGTCCTCCCCGAGCCGGTGGCCGCGCCCGCGCCCGCGCCGAAGAAGCCCGCCGCCAAGTAAGCCGCCCGCGAGGGTCCGAGGAGGCGCCCCACGGGGCGCCTTTTTCGTTCAGGGGCGCAGCCCGCGGCCGACGAGCAATCGCACGAAGGCCTCGTTGCTCAGGGTGAAGGCCCCTTGCCGCGTGCAGGCGTCGCGCACCTCGGCGTCGTCGGAGACGATGAACCAAGGCCCCTCGGACGAACGGTCCTTCGCCACTAGGTCCATCAGGTCGTGGTCGGCCTTCGCGCCTGCTCGGCTGAAGGTCGCCTTGAGCCGCGGGTGTTCGACCCGCAGGTTGGAGTTTTGTCCATCGAAGCTGGTCCAGATGAGCAACCCTGAGCCTTCCTGGGCCAACTTCTCCATCAAGTTGACCACCTTCTGGCGGGCCACCGGATCGAGCAGCAGGCGCACATCGCCCTGCGCGTTGCGCTTCGACCCGAGTTTCAGGCCGAGGTAAGCCTGCTGGAGGCAGGCGAAATTGTTCGCGTCGAGGCCGAGGCGCGCGGGTTCGCCCAAGGCGACGGCGCGTTCGAGCAAGGCGACCGGCCCCGACTGCTTCTGCTCGTGGTAACGCTGATCCGCCAACAGCGAGCGGCGCCGGTGGATGTCGCCGCGGTAGAGGTCGGCGTGCCGGGAATCGACCAGGCCGGACTGCTCGGCCGCCGCGAGGGCGGCCTCGATGGCCCGGAGCTCCGCGTTCTCCGCTCCGTTGATCTTCGCCGAGATGCGTTCCAGGAAAGGGTCGGAAGGCAGGTCGCGCCGTTCCAGCTCGTAGCGCACCTTCTCGATGTGGTCCGTGACGCGCTTTTCCATCGCGATGACCTCGGGCAGGACGCTCCCCGCGGTCCGTTGGTAGCGTCGGAGCAGCTTCAGCATCTCCTCCATCTGCGGGATCGCTTGGCGCAACTCATGTTCCTTGGCGAGGAACGGGTCGGCGTCGCGTTGCGCCTTGCGCACCTTCTCGACGGTCTCCGCCGTCAGTTGGCGGACCTTCGCGACCTCCTCGGAGGCATCGCGCAGCTTGCGCGCGTCGGTGAACCACGGACGGAGTTCCTCGGACAGCAACGCCTCGGCGATTTCGCGCGCCTTGCGGGTGACGTGTTCGCGGGCCTGGGCCAGCTCATCCTTGAGTCGGGCGACCTCGGCCTCGGCCATGGTCAGGCGGGATTGCAGCGCTTGCGTCGCGGCCTCCTGGCCGGCCGATTGCAGGGCCTGGACCTCCTTGGCCTGGGCCGCGGCGGCCTCCATCGCGGCGAGGCGGGCGTCGCGTTCGGCGAGGAGGTGCGCGTGGTGGCGGCGTTCGTTGCGGAGCTCGTTCTCGCGCGCGGTGGCGAGCCGGTCGATCTCCTGCTTCAGTTTCTGCACCGCGGGGTCGAGGCTGGGTTCGGCCTCCGGTTCGCCGCCGGGCTCCGCGGCCGGCGCACCGACCTTCTGGAGCCACTGGCGCAGGGCTTTGGCGTCGGGCTTCGCCGCGACGACCTTGCCGGTGGCGGCATGCTTCGCGAAGACTTCCGCCGGGATCGCGGACTCCTTGTCCTCGGCGCGTGCGGAACGGAGGAGGCAGAGCAGCGCGGTGCGCGGGCCGCCCAGAAGGCCGGCGAGTTCGTCCTGGTGGGCGAGCAGCACGGCCTTGTCGAGCTTCAGCAGCGCCGGCATCCAAGGCAGTTCGTCGGCCACGGCGGCGAAATCCGCCGCGAGCAGGGCGTGCCGGGCCTGGAAGAGTCGGCGGGCGTTCTGCAGGAACGGCTTCCGGTGGCTCCAGCCTCCCGGGGTCTTGCTCGCTAGCGCGAGGAGCGGGCCATCCGGGACGTAGGCTAGGTCGGCGACCAGCTGTTCGGACAGCGGTTTACGCCACGGCTTCACGAGGTCGTTCTTGTAGGCGTGTTGTCCCATGGCCTTCAGTCTGGTCGGCCCGGGGAAGCCCGCAAGGGGACTTGCCGCCTTTTTCGGCTCAACCGAGGTCGGCGTTGTCGATTAGGCGGGTCGCCCCGAGGTGGCCGGCCACCGCCAGGACCGTCCGGCCCGGGGTGACTTGGTCCACCGGTCGCAAGGTCTCCGCGTCCACCACCTCGCAATACTGGGGGCGGAGGGCGGGTTCCGCCGCGAGGCGGGCAAGGGCCGCGGACCGGACCTGGCCGGCGTCGCGTTCCCCAGTGGCGACCAAGGCCTGGGCCACGGCGAGGGCGGCCGGGATGGCCGTCGCCTTGGCGAAGTCCGCGGCCGAAAGGTAGCGGTTCCGCGAACTCATCGCCACGCCGTTGGCTTCGCGGACCGTCTCATGGGCGATGATCCGGAGCGGGAAGAGCAGGTCGCGGACCATGCGGCGCAGGGCGGCGAGCTGTTGCAGGTCCTTCCGGCCGAAGACCGCGACGTCGGGTTGGACGGCATTGAAGAGCATGGCGACCACCGTCGTGACGCCGCGGAAGTGCCCCGGACGGAACTCTCCGCAAAGACCCTCGGTCACGAACGTTTCTTCGACCCAGGTCGAGGCGCCGGGCGCGTAGAAGTCCTCGGTTGCGGGCGCGAAGACGAGGTCGGCCCCCGCGGTGGCGCACCCGGCGCAGTCGTCGGCGAGCGTGCGGGGGTACTTGGCGAAGTCCTCGTTCGGTCCGAACTGGGTCGGGTTCACGAAGATTGAGACGACGACATAGCCGGTTTCGGCTTTCGCCCGGCGGATCAGGGCGAGATGCCCTTCATGCAGGCAACCCATCGTCGGCACAAGGCCGACGGTCCGGTGGGTCTGCCGGGCGCGGGCGACCGCGGCGCGTAGTTCGGGGATGGTGTGGACGACCTCCATGCCGTCACCCTAGGCTGGTCGGCCGAAGGCGCAAGGCGCAGTTGTCGGCGGGCTCCCCGCCCGTCGTTTTGTTCATAGGTCAGAGCCATTCCTTTCTTGGCAGACTGGGGACGAACTCCAATGTCAGAGCCCTCACTCCTATAAGTCATGTCGCACTTCCCTAATGTCCCGGTCATCGAGTTCGAAGGATCGAAGTCCAAGAACCCGTTCGCCTTCAAGCACTACAACCCGGACGAGAAGATCG
>JBEELT010000047.1:0-13079 GCA_041167995.1 Verrucomicrobiota bacterium
CGGTGGGCGCGGTGACCGGACTCTTCGTCTGGTGCCTGATCAAGGTGCTCACGGGAAAGAAGAACCCGGAGCACCTCGCCCACGTCGAGCCGGTCGAGACCAAAGACCTGGAGCGCCGCTGACCGGCGTCACTTCGCCGCGGCGGGCGTCGCCAGCTCCTGGCGCGTCGCGATCGGCACATAGCCGACCTCGAGGCCTTTCGGCGGCGTCACCACCTGCGCCGGATCGAGGTCCGCCAGCTTACCGACGGTCGGAGGCGCGAGGTAGTCGCGGTCCTTCGTCCAGGCACGGTGGAGCTTCTCGACCTTGACCTGCATGGCCTCGCGTTCGCCCTTCGTCAGGTCCGCGTTCAATAGCGCCGGCTGATCCGCGAAGCGGTACCAATAATAGGTGACGACGCTGCCGTCGCCGAGGAAGGCCTTGAACGGCCCGGCCTTCGGGCCCGGCGTCTTCCAGGTCGTCGTCGCGCCCTCGGGCGTGTCGTAGGGCGCCTGCGCGCGCTCCTTCGGACGCGGGAAGGTCTTCGCCTGCAGCTGCGTCTCCGCCGGGACCTCCGCCGGCTTCACCGGCAGCCACTGCGTGCGCTTGGGGTCCTCGTTCAGGCGGAAGTATTCCGGCAGCATGACCTGCGCTCCCTGCTTGGTCGCCGAACGCGTCACGTAGGCGTCGTTCCACTTGTAACCATAGGTCGTCGGCTCGGGCGAGAACGGCGTCCCGAAGGACTTCCAGTCGATCGGCGTCTTCTTCTCCTTGGGCGTGCCCTCGGGGTAGAGGCGCCAGGTCGAGCCGCCGCCATTCTTGAAGGACTGCACGAACGCCCCGGCCGGGCTGAGCGCACCGCTGACCGGCACGCCGCCGTCGAACCAAGCCTTCACCCCATCATAGAGGGCCGAACGATCGTAGCAGGTCAGCCGATGCATCGTGACCGAGTAGCCTTCGGGGCCGACCGGGAAGACCGTGGGCGCCACGCGGGCGTACGTCTTGCCGGACGTGTCCTGGGCCACGGCCGCCGGGACATACTGCGTCTCCATCTGGAACGCCTTGTTGGGGTCGGAGGGGCGGGCATCGAGCATCTGGCCGGCGTAGGCCGGGTTCAGTTCCACGGAATGCGCCCAGAAATACGGCGTGAAGAAGCAGACCGGCCCCTTGAAGTTACCGGTGTTCAGGAACAGCGTCCAGCAGTTGTCGCCCATCGGCACCTTCGCCGCCGTCGTCGTCTTCGCCTGCGCGAACGGCAATGGCAGGTAACCGTAGCCGAAGAGCCCGCCATGCGTGCCCTGCTTCACGTTCAGGCCGTCGATCGGGAAGAGCAGCCAAGGGCTCAGCTGCGCCACGCCGTAGAGCCCTTGCGGCTTCTCCCAGCTACCGCGGCCATGCGCCGGGCCGTTGGCGATGTCCTTGAAGTTCGCGCCCACGCCGCCCATGATGAACTTCGGCGTCTCGGTCGGAAAACGCGTGTCCCGCCACCAGCCGAGGCCGCCCTCGATGTCGGAGTAGAGATCCTTCGGCTTCGCGCCCTCGTGCTGCGCAAACATCCACGTACCGAAGAGTCCGGTCTGAAAGCGGTGCCCCGGATACTGCGTCAGCAAGGGCCACGCCGCCGCGTAGACGGAGAAGCCGGCGTTGTACTTCGCGGGCACCCGGTCGACGGGTACGAGCATGTAGCCCGCCATCTCAGCCTTGCCGGGCTCGGCGGCGGGCAGGACCGCGGGAAGCAGGGCGGCGGCGAGGAGGAGTCGAGTCAGGGGCATCCCCCACCCCTAACCACTCGCCGACGACGTGCTAACCCAAACTCGGCCCGGCTGCCTTTTAATGGCGGAGCGACCCACTCCCGCCCTTATTTGTCCTTGTTTCAGGGGGGTATTTAGGGGTAACCATACCCCTCGATTCCGTCGACCTGTCCCCATGAACCGCACCCACACCTGCAACGCCCTCCGCCCCGCCGACGCCGGCCAGACCGTGACCCTCGTGGGTTGGGTCGACACCAAGCGCGACCTCGGCGGCGTGACCTTCATCGACCTCCGCGACCGCGAGGGCCTGACCCAGGTGGTCTTCAACCCGGGCCCCAACCAGGAGGTCGCCCAGCGTCTCAAGACCGAGTCCGTGATTCAGGTCACCGGCAAGGTCACCGCCCGCTCCCCTGAGACCGTCAACCCGAAGCTCGGCACCGGCGCCGTCGAGGTCCTGGCGGCCACGATCGAGGTCCATAACGTCTGCGCCGACCTGCCCTTCCCGATGGACGACGACAAGGCCGACAAGGTGAACGAGGACCTGCGCCTCGAGTACCGCTTCCTCGACCTGCGCCGCCCCCGCAACATCGGCCTGCTCAAGCTGCGCGCCAAGGCCGCCCGCGCGATCCGCGCCGAGCTCGACGGGCAGGACTTCCTCGAGATCGAGACCCCGACCCTCTTCAAGAGCACCCCGGAAGGCGCCCGCGAGTTCCTCGTGCCGAGCCGCACCAACCCCGGCGAATTCTACGCCCTCACCCAGTCCCCCCAGCAGTACAAACAGATGCTGATGGTCGCCGGCGTCGAGCGCTACTACCAGATGGCGCGTTGCTACCGCGACGAGGACCTCCGCGCCGACCGCCAGCCCGAGTTCACGCAGGTCGACCTCGAGATGTCGTTCATCGACCGCGAGGACATGTACAAGCTGATCGAGGGCATCCTCAAGCGCACCTGGAAGGAGACGCTCGGCGTCGACATCCCCACGCCCTTCCCGCGCATGTCCTACCAGGAGGCGATGGACCGCTTCGGCATCGACAAGCCCGACACGCGCTTCGCGATGGAGATCCAGGACCTCACCGGCCTCTTCAGGAACTCCGCCTTCAAGGTCTTCCACGGCGCCGCCAACACCCCGGGCTCCGTGGTGCGCGCGATCAACGCCAAGGGCCTCGCCGACCTCACCCAGGGCGAGCTGACCAACCTCGAGACCATCGCGAAGAGCCAGGGCGCCAAGGGCCTCGCCTTCATCAAGGTCGAAGGCGGCGAATGGAAGTCGCCGATCACGAAGTTCTTCTCCGAGGAGGAGAAAGCCGCGCTCAAGGCCACGCTCAAGATCGAGGATGGCGACATCATCTTCTTCGCCGCCGCTCCGTGGGAACAGGCCTCCAACGTGCTCGGCCGCATCCGCCTCGAGTCCGCCGCGCTCCTTAAGGCCAAGGGCCGCCTCAGCCTCCCGACGGACCAGTATAATTTCCTCTGGGTCATCGAGTTCCCGCTCATGCTCTGGGACGAGGAGGAGAAGCGCTACCTCTCCGCCCACCACCCGTTCACCGCCCCGGTCAAGGAGGACGAACCGCTCCTCGCCACCGACCCGGCCAAGGTCCGCGGCCAGCACTACGACATCGTCCTGAACGGCGTCGAGCTCGGCGGCGGCTCCATCCGCATCCATAACCCGGCCGTGCAGAAGCGCGTCTTCGAGGACATCCTCAAGATCCCGCAGGACCTGGTCGAGAGCCGCTTCGGCTACATGCTCAAGGCCTTCGCCTACGGCGCCCCGCCCCACGGCGGCATCGCCCTCGGCTTCGACCGCGTCGTCGCCATGCTGGCCGGACGCAGCTCGATCCGCGACATCCTCGCCTTCCCCAAGAACCAGAACGGGCGCGACCTCATGGCCGACTGCCCGAGCCCCGTCACCCCGAAGCAGTTGCGCGACCTGCGCATCCGCACGGTGGAGGAAGAGAAGAAGGCTTAAGGCTTATCAGGGCCAGGGTTAGGGCTGGGGCTGGGGCTCGCACGGAGCACCTAGGCGCCGCGCACACCAGAGGCCCACCATGAGAGAATCTCGGTGAGCGCAAGGGTGTCAGGCACTATGCCCACCCCGGCATGCGAACGCTTGCCTGTTTGCCCATCCTAGCCCTAGCCCTGTCCCTGTCCCTGACCCTATCCTACCAGACTTCCTCATGAATCTGCTCGGAGTCGCAACGGGGACAGTGCGAGGTCTTACCTAAGCTACGGCCGGCCGAATAGGCGCCGCCGGCCCACGGCGTGACGCACCAGTAGATGATTTCGAGGAGCGTGCTGCCGGGCTTACGTTCGACCGCTTCGTTGAACTTGGCGCCGCAACGCAAGCACTCGTAACACAGGTGCGAGCGCGGGTCCGGCTTGCGGGGCACGGGTGTCGGCGCCGGCGTCGCGGGCGGCGGAGTCGCCGGCTTGGGCTTGGGCGGGTCGAACGTCGTGCCGACCAAGACCCAACCGGCCATGCCCTTCTTCCAGTAATGGTCCGACGCCTTGACCGTCCCCGCCCCGACGAGTACCGGGAGGTCGGCCTCCGGGTAACGGCCAAGGACGCGGCCGGCGCGGGCGATGTGGACGAGGACCATGGGGACTGAGCAGGTGTAACCTCCCAGGGAGGCGGCGCAAGCGGGGTCAGAACCGGCAAATTACAACTTAGGGGGTCGAAATGCAGCCGGTGCGGCCCGCCGGACGGCTAAGACGATTATTTTAGACGGGATAAACGGGGCCAGACGCTTATAAAGAGTCCCCTTACCCATGCGTTCCCTGCCCTGCCTGCTCCTGGCCAGCCTCACCTTGAACCTGGTGGCGGCCGAGGTCCCGACCACGGGCGCCAAGATCGCCCGCGTCACGGTCTACGCCGACCGGGCCGAGGTGGTCCGGCGCTTCGCGACGACGCTCCCCGCGGGCGAGCATGCCCTCGTCTTCGACGCGCTGCCCGGCGAGACCGACCTATCCTCCGTCCGCGTGACCGGGCAAGGCTCGTTCAGCCTGATCGATATCCGCGCCGAGACGATCCAGACGCTCGAGGTGACCGACACCCAGGTGCGCGACCTTTCGGTGAAACTCAAGGCCGAGCAGCTGAAGCTCCAGGAGGTGACACAAGCCCAGACGCGCAACGCGCAACGCCGCGCCTCCCTCGACAAGGTGCTGGGCCGCCTGACCGCGGTCGGCAAGGAGTCCGCCAACCCCGACCTCGATCCCGCGAAGTGGGCCGGCTACCTGACGTACCACGTCGAGAGCCTGGCGAAGCTCGACCAGGAGACCTTGGGCCTCAAGGGGCGCGACGACGCCCTGCGCGCCGAGATCAACCGGCTGGAGCGCGAGCTCACCCAGCTCAACGGCAACCGCACCAAGTACCGCAACGTCGCCCGCGTGAAGATCGAGGTGACGCAGGCGGGGCCGCAGGAATTCGAACTGACCTACGTGGTCGCGGGCCCGAGCTGGTCGCCGCACTACGACGTGCGCGCCGACACAGTCGCGAAGAAACTGACGGTCGCCTACCAGGCGCAGGTCCGCCAGCGCACCGGCGAGGACTGGCTCGGCGTGAGCCTGCGCCTCTCCACCGCCCAGCCCGGCGTGGGTGGGCGCGAACCCGAACTGGCGCCCTGGGCCCTCTACAAGGCCGCGCCGGTCGTCCTGACGGGCGCCGCGGTGCTGATGGAAGAAGGCGGTCAGACGGGCGCCTCGAAACCGACCGCCGACGTCGCGACGCGGCGCAGCCTCGCCAAGCAGGCGGCCCGGAGCGCCGACGCTGGTTTCGGCTCGCCGCTCGCGCCGGCCACCCCGGCGATGGAGTTCGCTTCGGCCACGGTCCAGGCCGGCGCCACCGCCGCGCTCTTCCAGGTGCCGCGCGCCTACGACATCCCCTCCGACCCGAAGTCGGTCAAGGTCGCCCTGACCGAGCAGACCTTCTTCGCCAGTTTTCGGCATAGCTGCGTGCCGAAACTCTCGCCCAACGTCTACCTCAAGGCGCAGGCGGTCAACGCCAGCGACTACCCGTTCCTCCCCGGACCGACCGCGGTCTTCCTCGATGGCGCCTACGTCGCGGCCGCGTCCATGGACCTCGTCCCGGCCGGCCAGGAATTCGTCACGTTCCTCGGCGTCGACCAGACGGTGAAGGTGGAACGCCGGGTGCTGGCCCGCCGTGAGGAGGTGACCGGCGTCTTCGGCAAGAAGACCCACCGCACCGTGCACGACCTGCTGTTCAAGGTGACTAACGGCAAGCAGGCGGATATCGACCTCGCCGTCGGCGACCAGCTCCCGCTGAGCAACCACGACGCGATCAAGGTCGTGCTGGAGGAGCCGCGCTACGAGAAGGACACCGAGGCCCTGAAGCTCAACGAGCAGAAATTCCTCGAATGGCGCCTGCGCCTCGGCGCCGGGGATAAGCTCGACCTCCCCTTCCGCTTCGCCGTCGAACGCCCCGAGGACGTGATCGTCGTCGGCCAGTGAACCCCGCCACCCTTTCCCTCCTTACCATGCAACTCTCCCCGCTCCCCCTGCTCCTCCTCGCCGCCGCCCTCGGGGCCGCCGAGGTCAAGACCGACGGCGCCGCCATCACCCAGGTCACCGTCTACGCCGACCGCGCCGAGGTCGTCCGCACCTTCAAGGGCCGCCTCGAGGCCGGCGAACAAACCCTCGTCTTCGACCGCCTCCCGGGCGCGACCCGACTTGACCAGCTGCGCGTCGAAGGCCGCGGCGCCTTCACGCTCGTCGACATCCGCCCCGAGACGGTTCAGACGAAGGAGGTGGCCAATGAGCAGGTGCGCGCGCTCCAGGACGCCCTCAAGGCCCAGGACCTGCGCCAGCAGGCCCTGAACCAGACCGAGGCCCGCCTGACCTTCCAGAAGTCGGCCTTGGACAAGATGCTCGCCCGCCTCACGACCGCCGGCAAGGAATCCGCCAACCCGGAGATGGACCCGTTGAAGTGGGCCGCCTTCCTCGATTTCCAGGATAAGCAGCTGGCCGAGGTGGACCGACAGCTCCTCTCGCTCCAAGCTGACCGCGAGGCGGTGCGCGCCGAGGTCGATCGCCTCAACCGCGAGCTCGGAGCGCTCCGCGGCAACGAGCGCCGCTCGCGCCTCCTCGCCAAGGTCAACCTCGACGTCCGCCAAGCCGGCGAGGTGGAGGTCAACCTGAGCTACCTGGTGCGCGGCCCGAGCTGGTCGCCCTCGTACGACATGCGCGCCGACACGAAGGCGAAGACCCTCGAGGTCACCTACCGCGCCGAGGTCCGCCAGGCCACCGGCGAGGATTGGCGAGGCGTCTCGCTCCGGCTCTCGACCGCGCAGCCCGGGCTAGCGGGACGCGAACCGAAGATGGACCCCTGGTTCCTGACCAAGGCCGAGGCGGTCGCCTTCGCGGGGACCGTGACCGGCGGACTGGTCGTCAACGGCCGGGCCGACAACCGCTTCCAGATGTTCAACGAGGTGCAGCTGATGGGCAACAGCATGACGACCTCCAGAGTCGCCGGCGACGGGACGCTCAAGCGCATGGAAGCCATGGATGAGCGCCGCGCCAGCGTACAGGCGGGCGGCACCGCGGCGACCTTCGTGATCGACCGCAAGTCCGACATCCTGGCCGACAACAAGCCGGCGCAGGTGACCGTCATGCGCGAGTCCTTCCCGGCCTACTTCCGCCATACCTGCGTGCCCAAGCTCTCGCCCTTCGTCTACCTGAAGACCAAGGCCGTCAACAAGACCGGCTTCACCTTCCTGCCGGGCCCCACCGCGGTCTTCCTCGACGGCGCGTTCGTCGCGCAGGCCAACCTCGACCTGGTGCCCTCCGGCCAGGACTTCTGGACCTACCTCGGCGTCGACCAAGGCGTCAGCGTGGAACGCAAGGTGCTCGCCCGGCGCGAGGAGACGACCGGCGTCTTCGGCAAGAAGACGCTCCGCACCGTCTTCGACCAGGTCTTCAAGCTGAAGAACGGCAAGGCGACCGACATCGAGCTGGTGCTGTGGGACCAGGTCCCCGCGTCCAACCACGAGGATATCAAGGTGGTCTTCGAGGAACCGCGCTACGAGAAGGACACCGACGACCTGAAGCTGAACGAGAGCAAGTTCCTCGAGTGGCGCCTCCCCCTCAAGGCCGGCGCCAAGCAGGACCTCCCCTTCCGCTTCGCGGTCGAACGCCCCGAGGACATCCAAGTCGTCGGTCTCTGAGCCGGCGGCCCGTCTAGGATTGCCTCCGCGGGTCGACTGCCTTCCTCTCCGGCATGTCCACCGAACCCGCCGCCGACGCCCCCGCACCCCACGTGGTCGGGGCCAGCTACGAGTTCGACGAGGTGCGTCGCGCCCACGGGGGCGACCCGAAGCCGCCGAACTTCGTCCTCCACCGCGAGGGCCAGGTCATCGGCCTCTGCGTCGGGCTCGGCTGGCACCCCCGCGCCGATGCCGAACCCTGCGAGGTCTGGGTCGGCCGCAAGGGCGACCAGGCGAAGTGGGGTATCAAGCTGGCGGAGACGAAAGGCCCCCTGCCCGTCTATGTCCGCCGCACCGAAGGCGGCCCCTGGTTCTACCAAGGACGCTACGAGGTCACGAGCCACACGACCGACCCCGCCCTAATCCGCCCGCGCCTGCAGCCCCCGAAGATCGTCGCCGTGGCGCAGGTCGTCTTCCTCCGCAAGCTGCCCGCCTGAGCGCATGAGCGAAGCCCCCCGCCAGCACCCGCGCGACCCGCTGCACGGCGTGACCTTGCAGAAGGTTCTCGAGACGATGGTGGCCCACTATGGCTGGCGCGAGCTGGCGGAGCGGATCCCGATCCGCTGCTTCATGTTCGAGCCGACCATCAAGTCGTCGCTGATCTTCCTCCGCAAGACCCCCTGGGCCCGCGAGAAGCTGGAGAACTGGTACGTCGGCGACGCCAACAAAGCCCGCGGCGGCGGCCTCTGAGCCGGGGATAGGGTTTACTTCGCGAGGGCGCCGGGTTTCCTCGGTTCATCCCCATGCGCCTCCCCGCCCTGCTCGCCTGCGCCCTTGGTGCCGCCCTCCTGCCGGCGGCCGACCTCCTCGAGGCCAACCGCGACCCGGCCATCCCGCCGACGGCCGACTTCTGGCGCCACGCCAACGCCCGCTGGCACGCCGCCCACCCGCTGGCGGAGGATCGCGCTGCCTATTATTCGTATGACTGGCTGGATGACCTGGTGCGGGCCGACGTGCTCGCGCTGCACCGCGACCTGCTGGCGCCGGGGCGCGACCTGACCCCGGCCCAGCGGAAGATCGTCGACTTCTGGCGCTCCGCCCTGGCCTTCGAGGCGGGCCCCTCCGAGCTTCCGGCTGGGGTCCGCGCGATCCTCGGGCGGCTGGACGAGGCCCGGACCCCGCAGCAGCTGATGGAGATCGCGGCCGACCTCACCCGGGTCGGCGTCGGCACGTACGTCGGCGTCGGCGCGGACCAGGACGCGCGCGACGAGAGCAAGGTCGTCGTGCTGCAGGGCCAGGCGGGCCTGTCGCTGCCGGAGAAATCCTATTACCTCGGGACCGAGCCCGAGGCGAAGCGCGTGCGGGAGGCCTTGCCGGCCCATGTGGCGCGCCTGCTCGCGCACCTCGGCTACGCCCCGGAGCGCGCGAGCACGGCCGCCCGGGAAATCCTCGCCTTCGAGACCCGGCTAGCCGACGTCTCCCGCGCCCTCGAGGACCTGGAGGACCCGGAGAAGAACTACCATAAACTGACAATCGCGGAGCTCGACGCCCTCGCACCGGGGCTACGCTGGGCCGAAGTCCTGCGCCGCGCCGGCGCTCCGGTGACCACGCACGTGATCGTCGGTCAGCCCGAGTTCGTCACGGGACTGGGCAAGGTGCTCGCGACGACGCCGGCGGCGACGGTCCGCGACTACCTGCGCTTCCAGGCGATCGCGTCGTTCGCCGACGTCCTGAACAGGCGCACCGCGGCCGACGCGTTCATCTTCGAGGGCACGGTGCTCTCCGGGGCCAGACAACAGCGCCGCCTCGAGGAACGGGCGCTGAAGATCGAGGACGGGGCCATCGGCGACCTGGTGGGCCGGGAGTATGTGGCCCGACATTTCAGCCCGGCGCAGCGGGAACGTTTCCGGGGCGTGACCGAGAACGTGCGCGCGGTCTTCGCGGCACGCCTGGCGACCAACGCCTGGATGGACGAGGCGACCCGCGCCTGGGCGGGCCGCAAACTAGCGGCGGTCAAGGCCCGCGTCGGCTACCCGGACAAGTGGCGGCCCTGCGAGGAGGCCGCGATCGGCCCAGGCCGGCTGGCCGACAACCTCGTCGCCGTCCACGCCTGGAACCTACGCCGCGAATTCGCCCGCGTCGGAGGCGAGCCGGAACGCGAGGAATGGGGCATGCGCCCCTACACGGTGAACGCCTACTACAATCCCATGAACAACGAGATCGTGCTGCCAGCGGCCATCCTCGCGGCCCCGGGCTACGCGGGCGCGGCGCTCGACGACGCCGTGCTCTACGGGTATGTCGCGACGACGATCGGGCATGAACTCACGCACGGGTTCGACGATTCTGGCCGGCACTACGGCGCCACGGGCCGACTCGAGGAGGGCTGGTCCCAGGCGACCGAGGCGGCCTTCCGGGCCCGCTGCGAGAAGCTCATCGCCAGCTACGACCGCGAGGAGCCTCTGCCCGGCATGCGCGTCAACGGCCGCCTGACCTTGAGCGAGAACATCGCGGACCTCGGCGGGGTCGAACTGGCGCTGGACGCCTTCCTGCGGACCGAGACCTACCGTTCCGGGCGCAAGATCGACGGGCAGACGCCGCTGCAACGCTTCTTCCTGGCCTACGCCTTCAGCTTCGCCGGTCAGGTGCGCCCCGAGACCTTGGCCAAGCAGCTCCGCTCCGACACGCACTCCCCGGCGGCGCAGCGGATCAACGTCGTCCTCCGGCACATCGACCGCTTCCACGAGGCGTTCGGCACGAAGCCGGGCGATCCGATGTGGCTGGACCCCGCGGAACGCGTCCGGATCTGGTAACGATAGCCGGGGCCAGGTCAGGCTGAGTCCGTCAATCGTGACGGGGCTCGCGCGAAGGTTTCAGCCGGGTGACGAACAGGGCGCCCAGATGGCTGCGCTGCGGCGACAAGTAAAACAACGCCATGGCGCTTGTGCCAAATACGGCGAATGCAACCTTTCGGTGTATGACGTGGCCGACGCAATAACGACGCCGATCCGTCCACCGGAGCGGATAAGGTGGGCATCCCCAACCATGAAAAACATCGCACGTTTGTTCCTCGTCGCCGCGGCCGCCACCGTCTCGCTCTCCGCGCAGAGCTTGATCCAGGGCCCGTCCAGCTCCCAGACCTCTTACCTCACTCCGACCGCACCGGGCTGGTCCGCCACCTCCCTCCTCACGGTGGGCGACTCAATCGGTGGTTACCTGATGATCGGCATCCCAGACGGCCTCGGTGCTTACTCGAACGGCAACGGCACTATGACCGTCCTCGCCAACCATGAGATCGGGAATAACTTCACGACTGGCGTCCTTCAAGGTACCGCCCGCGCCCATGGCATCGGAGGCGGCTCCGTCTCTAAGTGGGTCATCAACACCTCTACCTGGCAGGTCATCTCCGGCGGCGACTTCGTGACGTCCCCGACCAACCAGATGATGTGGGACACCACCGCCAACGCGGGAGCTGGCAACTGGGTCGCCCGTACCGCCAGCACCCCCTACGCCTACCTCCGCCCCTGTGCCGCTGACCTCCCCAAGCTCGAGGCCTTCTATGATAGCGTCTCCGGTTATGGCTATAACGGGCGTATCTTCATGAACGGCGAAGAAGCCGGCACCGAAGGTAAGGGTTTCGCTTGGATCGTGGACGGAACCGAAGCCGGCAAGGTTTACGAACTCCCGCACCACGGAAAATACTCCTGGGAAAATAATCTCGCTCGCTACAACTACGGGATTGCGCCCGGCTCCGCTAATCTCCTGCAGACGGTCACCGTTGGCACGGATGACACTACCCCGGGCGAAGTCTACGTCTACATCGGCGCCAAGACCAACACCGGCAACGCCGTCCAGAAGGCCGGCCTCGCAAACGGCCTGACCTACGGCCTCAAGGTGCTCACCGCCACGGGCTACACCGGAGACATTCTCTTCGAGAACGCCACCGGCATCACCGGCACCTTCGGCTTGGCTCAGATCTTTGACAATGCGACTCTCGCGAATAAGACTGGCGCCCAGTTCCAGGCCGAATCGCTCCGCCTTAAAGTGACCCAGTTCGCTCGCCCTGAAGACGCCCAATGGATCGACGAGGACTCCCTCGTCTTCGCCACCACCGGCGCGACGGTCAACGGCGTGGCCAACATTACCGCCAAGATCTATCAGCTCGACTTCAATAGCGATGCCACGAACGGAATCCTCACCACTGGCGGAAACATCAAGGTATTGGTCAACTCCGCCAACCTGACCGGCAAGGATGGAGCCAAGGCTGCCAGCTTCGACAACCTCACCCTCGGTGAAGACGGCCTCCTCTACATCCAGGAAGACCCGGGCAGCAGGGAGTACGTAGCCAAGCACTGGGTCGTGAACCCCCTCGCAGGCAACCAGGCCGCAGTCGAGGCCAGCGCCGTGCAGATCTTCGAATCAGACCGCAGCCGCTTCACCACGGGCGCCGTCAACTTCCAGACCATCGACGAAGAACACTCCGGCATCATCGACATCACCTCAATCGTCGCCGACGGCATCACGGGCAGCAAGTGGTTCCTCGTGGCGACTCAGAACCACGCTGCCGCCACCGGCGCCAACGCAGCTACCCTCGTCGAAGGCGGCCAGTTCATCGCCCTCAACTACAAGGATGGCACCAACAGCGGCCTGGTCGGAAGCCTTCTGACCCTCGACAACGGCGGCGTTATCGTCGCCAGCGGCACGGCCATCACCCACAACGTCGCCCTCACGGGAACGGGTGGTGTCTTCAATACCAACGCCGCCACCACCGTCTCGGGCGCCATCGGCGGCACTGGCGGCCTCTGGAAGAACGGAACGGGCACACTGACCCTCACCGGAGCCAACACCTACACCGGCAACACCAACATCGAAGCCGGTAAAATCGTCGTCAACGGCTCGCTCGCCTCGTCGGTCCGCATCCTCAAGAACGGCAGCCTCGGCGGAACCGTCACGATCGCCGGTAACCTGACCAACCTCGGCACGCTGGCTCCGGGCAATTCCCCTGGCACGACGACGATCAGCGGCAACTACATCGAAGCCGGCACGCTCGATATCGAAGTCTGGGGCACGACCGCTAATACGCAGCATGACCAAGTGGTCGTCTCGGGCACCGCGACCTTCCAGGCCGGCAGCAACCTGATGGTCACCAGGACCGGTAGCACCTTCGACCTGAGTCGCACGCAGTCCGTCGTCGCCG
>JBEELT010000048.1:0-12832 GCA_041167995.1 Verrucomicrobiota bacterium
GAAGGCTGCACCTCGAATCTCTGGCTGGTCCCGGCGCTCGAGGCGGGCCGATGCCGTTTCCGCTGCGACGCGGACTCCCTGATCACCAAGGGCGTGGCGACGCTGGTCTGCGAGTTCTACGACGGCGCCAGCCCCGGCGAGGTGGCCGCCACCGACGCGGACTTCCTCGCCGCGGTCGGGATCACCCAGCATCTCTCGCCCAACCGCCGCAACGGCCTGACGAACCTTGTCGCCAAGATCCGGGCGTTCGGCCGCGCCGCGGGCGGCTGATGGACCCCATCGTCCCCGCTTAAGAGCGCGGACGGCTTCGAATCAGATTTGCGCCCGCGCGGCGGCCTCGTCTGATGGACGCATGACCGCTCCCGCCCGCACCCGACCGGACCGGCTCCTCCTGGGGCTATGCTGGGCGACGCTACTCTGGGCGGTCCTGGTCCTGCAGGCCGGCGGCTTCACGACGAGCATCCAGGCAGGCATGGCCTTCCTCGACTGGCCGCTCTCGAACGGCTCGGTCAATCCCCCGGGCTGGCTCACCGAGATCGACAAGTTCGCGGAGCATTCGCACCGGCTTGCGGCGACCGGACTGGGCCTCCTGATTGTCGCCCTCGCCGTCGCGCACGCGCGCCGCGAACCCCGGCGGCTCGTCCGCCTCGCCGCCTACGGCTTACTCGCGCTCGTCCTCCTGCAGGGCGGCCTCGGCGGTCTGCGCGTGCTGCTCGACAAGCTCAACGTCGGCGGGGAGGGCAACTTTAAGGCCGTCGCCTTCGCGGTGGCGCATGCGGTCAACGCGCAGCTGACCATCGCCCTGCTCGCCGCCATCGCGCTCGGCCACACGCAGGGCTGGGCGGACACCGCCGCGAGCGCGGGTGCCGCGACCCGTCGCCTTGGCCGGTGGGCGGCCGGCCTGACGCTTGCGGTAATTCTCGCCGGAGCCCTGATGCGCCAGAACCGCTTCACCACCTGGGTGAGCGGCGGCTCCCCCGTGGATTGGTTCATCCCGACGCAGGGCGCGGGCGCGCTCTGGTGGTTCAATTTTCTGCACCGCTCGGGCGCCCTCCTCGCCGCCCTCGCCGTCGGGGCCTTCGCCCTCGCCCTGCTCCGGGGCGAGCGCCGGTTCGGCGGCGGGATCGCTACCCTCCTCACGGTCCAGCTCACGCTGGGCATCCTCGCGATTCAGCTGCCGCAGAACCCGCATATCCGCACCGTGCACCTCGTCAGCGGGGCCGCGCTCTTCTCGCTGGTGGTCGCCGCCACCCTGCTCGCCCACCGCCGCGACGGCGCTCTCGGCGACATCTAAACGGCGAAATCCGACCGCAGGTCGTTTTGCCTTTAACCTTTCGCCGAAAACCGCCACCAACCTGAGCATGAACGCACGCGCCGGCTCCGTCCCCGCCGCCTTCCTGGAGCTGACCAAGCCCCGGTTGTCCTTCCTCTCCGTCCTGACGGCGCTCGCGGGTTATTTCTGCAGCGACCCGCATGGACCGACGGAGGCCCGGACGCTCGTCGCGCTCGCCGTGGGCACCGCGCTGGCCGCCGGCGGTTGCGGTGCGCTCAACATGTGGTGGGAAAGCGAGGCGGACGCCCGCATGGAGCGCACGAAGCATCGCCCCATCCCCGCCCGACTGATCCACCCAGGCGCCGTCCTGCTCTTCGGCGGCGCGCTGGCCACGGCCGGCGTGACCTTGGTCTGGCTGGGCGCCAACGCCCTGGCGGGCTTTCTCACGCTCGCGACCGTCGTGAGCTACCTGCTGCTCTACACCCCACTCAAGTCCGTCACTTCCTGGTGCACCTTGGTGGGCTCCCTGCCCGGCGCCATCCCACCCATCATCGGCACCGCGGCCAAGCTCGGCCAAGGCCGGCCCCACGGCGACATCGACCCGATGGGCTGGTTGCTCTTCGCCCTGCTCTTCTGCTGGCAGATCCCGCACTTCATGGCCCTGGCGGTCATGTGCCGGGAGGACTACGCCCGCGGCGGCTTCAAGGTGGCGACGGTGACCGACCCCTCGGGGCGCACCGCCGCGCTCTGGTCCACGGCCTTCATCATCCCGATGCTCTTTGTGGCCGGCCGCATCGCGATGACGTTCTTCGCCCCCGCCGAAGCCGCCGGCACGCTCCGCGGCTGGGCCAGCCCGTTCCTGTGGGTCTCGCTGGTGGCCGGCATCTGGTTCTTAAAACTCAGCCTAGACTTTGCCTTGCCGCACCGCCGGGCCGAGGTCGCGAAGCCGTTCTTCCTCGCCTCGATCCTGTACCTCCCGGTCGTCCTGTTGACTCTCACGCTCAACCGGCTTTTCTGAGGGCATGGAGACGCGGGAGCTCAAGGCGCGGCTGCGCACGACGCTGCTGGCCGCGCGGCGCGCGCTGAGCGCGGACGAACGCCGTGCCGCCGCGGACGCCGCCACCGCCGGCCTGCTCGCTTCCGCGGCCTGGCGGGCCGCCCGCGTGGTGGCTCTTTATCAAGCCTACGGCGCCGAACTGGACACCGCCGCCCTCCGCGCCGCCGCCCATGCGGACGGCAAGACGGTCGCGCTGCCGCGGGTGGACGCGACGGGCGTGACCTTGCGAGTCGTCGCCGCGGATACCCCGCTGGTCCTTTCGGCGCACGGCGTCCGGGAACCCGCCGACGATCGCCCGACCCTGCCGCCGGGCCAGCCGGAGCTCATCGTGGTCCCGGGACTGGGCTTCGACCGCCGCGGCGGTCGGCTGGGCCATGGCGGCGGTCACTACGACCGCCTGCTCGCGGGCCTGCCCGCGGGCTGCCTGCACGTCGGCTTCGCCTACGACCAGCAGGTCCTCGAGGTCGTGCCGACCGAGTCGCACGACCTCACCCTGCACGCTTTGGTCACGCCCGCCGGCTGGGTGGACTGCGGAAACTGACCGCGGGTTTGCCAAGCCCGCGGTTTCCCTTCCGTTGAACGGTCCGATGTCCGCCCCCCGACCCGACGCCATTCGCCTCCGCGGAGTCCGCCAGAACAACCTGAAGGGATTCGACATCGATATCCCCGTCGGCCGGCTGGTGGTGGTCACGGGCCTCAGCGGCGCGGGCAAATCCTCGCTCGTCTTCGACACCTTGCACGCGGAAGGGCAGCGCCGCTACGTCGAGACCTTCAGCCCCTACGTCCGCCAATTCCTGGAGCTGCTCCCCGCGCCCGCGCTGGACTCCGCCGAGAACGTCCGCCCATCCGTGGCGATCAAGCAAGGCAACGCCGTGCGGACCTCGCGCTCGACCGTCGGGACGATGACGGAACTATGCGATTGGTTCAAGGTGTGGTTCGCGCACCGGGCGCAGCTCATCGACCCGGCTTCCGGCCTGTCGCTTGCGCCGCGCGGACCCGCGGCCGCCTGGGAAGATTGCCTGGCCCGCCAGGCCGGCCGGCCGGTGACGCTGACCTTCGCCGTCGCGAAGCCCGCCGACCTCGCCTGGGCGACGGTGGCGGACGAATTCGTGAGGGCGGGCTTCAACCGCGCCTTCGTCACCGGTCGACGGTGGCGCCTCGGCGAGGAGGCGATTCCCGCCGAGGCGGCCGAGTTGCTGGTGGTGCAGGACCGCGTGATGGTCGCCGCGGCGGAAGCCGCGCGTTTCCACGAGGCCGCGCTCGCGGCGTTCCGGCTCGGCGGCGGGCGCCTGCGGATCCTGGACGAAGCCGGCGCCGAGGTGGCGCGCTACAGCGAGCTGCTCGAGTCGCCCGTGGACGGACGGAAATTCCGTCCGGCGTCGCCCGCGCTCTTCTCCTTCAACTCACCCGTCGGAGCCTGCCCGGCCTGCCGCGGCTTCGGCCGGGTCATCGGCCTCGACTGGAAGAAAATCGTCCCGGACCCGACGCTGACGCTGGCCGAAGGCGCCATCGCCCCGTTCCAAGGGACGGTCTACGGCGAGAGCCAGCGCGACCTCGCCAAGGCATGCCGCAAGGCGGGCATCCCGATGGACGTGCCCTGGAAGAAACTGCCGGCCGCGCAGCGTCGGCTCATCGAGGACGGCGACCCCACGTACGTCCCCGGCGAATGGGAAAGCAAGTGGTACGGCATCCGCGGCTTCTTCCGCTGGCTCGAGTCGAGCACCTACAAGATGCACGTCCGCGTGTTCCTGTCGCGCTGGCGCGCCTACGAGGAATGCCCGACCTGCCGCGGTCGGCGCTTCCGCGAGGAGTCGCTCTGCTGGCGCTGGCAGGGACGGACGTTGCCCGAGCTCTACGCCCTGCCCGTGACCGAACTGCGCGCGCTGCTCGCGCCACTCGCGCCCAAGGATTCGCGCCACCCGGCCGACCACGCGCTCGAGGCGATCCTCGCGCGGCTCGGCTACCTCGAGGCCGTCGGCCTCGGCTACCTCGCGCTCGACCGGCTCTCCCGCACGCTCTCCGGCGGCGAGGTGCAGCGCGTCAACCTCACCTCGTGCCTGGGGGCCTGCTTGGCGGATACGGTCTTCGTGCTCGACGAGCCCAGCGTCGGCATGCACGCACGCGACCTCGCGCGCATGGTCGGCATCCTCCGCAGCCTGGTCGAACAAGGCAACACGGTCGTGGTCGTCGAGCACGACGAGTCCGTCATGCGCGCCGCCGACTGGCTGATCGAGATCGGGCCGCGCCCCGGCGCCGAGGGCGGCCACCTTATCTACCAGGGGCCGCCGAAGGGCATCCTGAAGGCCAAGGCCTCCGCCACGGGCGACTGGCTGTCGGGCCGGCGCGCACCGGACGTCCGCAACCCCCGCCCAATCGGCGACACGACTCCGCGTCTCCGCGTCGCCGGCGCGACGGTCAACAACCTCCGCGACTTCGCCTGTTCGATCCCGCTCGGCCGCCTGGTCGGTCTCTGCGGCGTCTCGGGCTCGGGCAAGTCCACGCTGCTCCATCAGGTCATCGGTCGGCGCGATCCGGAATCCGGCGACGAGACCGCGGCATCGAAGTGGGTGAAGTTCGACCGGGAGCCGGCGGAGGTTGCGCTCGTCGACCAGTCCCCCGCGACCCGCACGCCGCGGTCCAACCCGGCGCTCTACGTCGGCGCCTGGGACGCCATCCGCACGCTGCTCGGCAACTCGCCGGAGGCGAAGGCAGCCGGGCTCACCCCCTCGCACTTCTCTTTCAACGCCGGCGAAGGCCGCTGCGAACGGTGCGGCGGCGCGGGTTGGGAGACGGTAGAGATGCAGTTCGTCTCCGACGTCGCCCTCCCCTGCCCCTCGTGCAACGGCCAACGCTTCCGCGACGAGGTGCTGAGCTTCCAATACGACGGCAAGTCCGTCGGCGACCTGCTCGCGATGTCGGTCACGGCGGCGCGCCAGTTCCTCGGCGAACGCACGCCCGCCTCCGCCCAACTCGCCTGCCTCGAGGAAGTCGGTCTGGGGTACCTCTCGATGGGCCAGCCCCTCACGACGCTGTCCGGCGGCGAAGCCCAACGCCTCAAGCTGGTCCGTTACCTGTCCAAGATCGACGCGCGGAAGCCGGGCGCCTTGCTGCTGCTCGACGAGCCGACGACCGGCCTGCATCGCGAGGACGTATCGCGCCTGGTCGGCCTGCTGCACCGGCTCACGGAAGCCGGCCACTCGCTCGTCGTGGTGGAGCACCACCTCGACGTGCTGAAGTCCTGCGACTGGCTCCTGGAGATGGGCCCCGAAGCCGGTCCCGCCGGCGGCCGGCTCGTCGCCGAAGGCCCGCCCGCGGAGGTCGCGCAGGCGGGCACGGTCACCGGACGCTTCCTGGCGGGCGGCGACGACGCCTTCGCCGCCGTCTCGGCCGCGCCCGCCAAACCGCGGCCGACCGCGATTTCCCTAAGGGGCGCCCGCGAGCACAACCTGAAGGACGTCTCGCTCGAGATCCCGCACGGCTCGCTCACGGTGATGACCGGCGTCTCCGGCTCCGGCAAATCGTCCCTCGCGTTCGACATCCTCTTCGCCGAAGGCCAGCGCCGCTTCCTCGAATGCGTCTCGGCCTACGCCCGCCAGTTCGTCGAACAGTTGCCGAAACCCGACATCGACGCGCTCACGGGCCTGCCGCCGACGGTCGCCATCGAGCAGCGCGTGACCCGCGGCTCCGCGAAATCCACCGTCGCGACGGTCACGGAGGTCGCCCAATACCTGCGCGTACTCTTCGCGCGCGCCGGCGTGCTGCACAGTCCGACCACGGGCGAACCCCTCCAGGAGATGACCGAGGATGCGGTGGTGCGCGTCATCGCCCAAAAGGCGAAGGCCCTGAAGAAAGGCGCGCTGCTCCTCGCCGCCCCGCTCGTCCGGTCCCGCAAGGGCCACCATCGTCCCCTGGCCGAATGGGCCGAGACCAAGGGCCTGCGCCTGCTCCGCTGCGACGGCCAGATGCTCAAGGTCGACGGCTTCGCCGGGCTCGACCGTTATTCCGAGCACGACGTCGACGCGGTCTTCGGCGAACTGCGCGCCGACGGCCTGATCCGCCGGCCCGACGAGACCGAGGAGTCCGGGGAGAAGGCCCTCCGCGCGCTCGTCCGGCAGACGCTCGCCGCGGGCAAGAACGCGTGCGTGCTCCTCGGCCCGGACGGCCGTCAGGTGGCTTACCTCTCCACGTCGCGCAGCGATCCCGCCACGGGCGAATCCTTCCCGCCGGTCGACCCGAAACACCTTTCCTGGAACTCGCCGCGCGGCTGGTGTCCCGATTGCCGCGGCCACGGCCGCGAGGTCGCGACCTTCTCGTCCGACGAGGAGGAGTCGATCAATGAGAACGCCCTCGCGGACCGCGTCGGCGAGGAAGTCTGCCCGGCCTGCCACGGCGAACGCCTCGGCCCGATCGGCCGCTCGGTGAAGCTCGCCGGACCCAAGGGCCGCTCGCTCTCGCTGCCGGGGCTGCTGCGCCTGCAGCCCGACGAGTCCCTGTCGTTCCTTTCCGGGCTCAAGCTCGCGCCGCGCGAGCAGGCCATCGTGGGGGCCTTGCTGCCCGAGATCGCCGCGCGCCTGCGCTTCCTCGACTCCGTCGGCCTCGGCTACCTCGCGCTCGACCGCGGCGCTGACACGCTCTCGGGCGGCGAGGCGCAGCGCATCCGCCTCGCGGCGCAGCTGGGCTCGACGCTTTCCGGAGCCCTGTACGTGCTGGACGAACCGAGCATCGGCCTGCACCCGCGGGACAACGACCGCCTCATCGGCTCCCTCAAGGGCCTCCGCGACCGCGGTAACACCGTCCTGGTCGTCGAGCACGACGAGGATACCATGCGCGCCGCCGACCTCGTGGTCGACCTCGGCCCGGGGGCCGGCGTCCACGGCGGCCGGATCGTCGCCCAAGGCACCGCCGCGGCGCTGGAGAAACGCGCCGACTCCGTCACCGGCCGGTTCCTCAAGGAAGCCATCCCGCACCCGCTCCGCGGCGCGCGACGACCGATCGCCGGCAAAGGCGCGCCCGCCGCCTGGGTCCGGCTCAAGCAGGCCTCGCTGCGTAACCTCAAGGGGTTCGACGTCGCGATCCCGGTCGGCCGGCTCACCGTCGTCTGCGGCGTCTCCGGCGCCGGCAAATCGACGCTGGTCACCGACCTGCTCGCGCCGGCGATCCGCGCCGCGCTGGCGAAGAAGAAGGATGGCCTTACCGGCAAGGAGGCGCTCTCCGCGGTGGCGCACGAAGGCAAACCCGCCTTCGCGACGCTCAGCGGACTCAAGGGCTTCCGTCAGCTCGTGGTGGTCGACCAGGAGCCGATCGGCAAGACGCCGCGCTCGACGCCGGCGACCTACGTCGGCGCCTGGGACCTCATCCGCGAACGCCTCGCGTCCCTGCCCGAGGCGGCGATCCGCGGGCACGGCGCCGGCTTCTTCTCGTTCAACACTTCCGGCGGCCGTTGCGAGGCCTGCTCCGGCGCCGGACGCATCAAACTCGAGATGAGCTTCCTGCCCGACACCTACGTCCCCTGCGAGGAATGCACCGGCACGCGCTACGGGGCCGCCGCCAAGGCGATCCGCTGGAACGGCAAGTCCGCGGCCGACCTGCTCGCGATGACGTTCGAGGAAGCCGCCGCGTTCCTGTCGTTCGACGCCAAGCTAGGCGACCTCTGCGGCCTGATGGTAAAGACCGGGCTGGGCTACCTCACGCTCGGCCAGAGCAGCCCGACGCTTTCGGGCGGCGAAGCCCAGCGCCTCAAGCTCGTGAGCGAGCTCGCGCAAGGGCTCCCGACCTTCCGCGAGCGTTCGCGCGGCGAAATCCGCCCCAACCTCTACATCCTCGAGGAGCCGACCATCGGCCTGCACCAGTCGGACTGCCGTCGCCTGATCGAGCTGCTCCACGCACTCGTCGACCAAGGCCACACGGTCGTGGTCATCGAGCACCACCCCGATGTCCTCGCCGAGGCGGACTGGATTCTGGAAATCGGCCCCGAAGGCGGCAACGCCGGCGGCCGGCTCGTCCACGCCGGGGACCCCGAGTCCCTGGCCGCCCACCGGAAGTCGCCGACGGCGCCCGCGCTCGCCGAGACGTTGCGGCGCGGCCGCATTAAGCCTTTGTCATAGGATCCGGCCGCGGCATAGTCGGGTCGCGACCATGACGGCTCCCGAGGTAACCCCCGCGCCCCGCCGCCGCCTCGTCCGGGTAGGCGCGGTGGGGCTGGGCGTCCTTGCCGTCGTCGCCGGTGTCCTCGCCCTACGCCCGAAGCAGGAGCTTCGCCCGGTCGCGACGAACTCCCCCGCTCCCCCTGCGACCGCCACCGCACCGGCCCCCGCGCCTGGATTGGGCACACCGGCGCCGACCGAAGACTCCGGCTTCTTCGCGGATTTCTTCAAGCCGCGCGGCGAGAAGACCGAGCCGGTGGCCGGCATCGGCGGAGCCGAGGGCGGAACCGGTCCCCGCAAAGCGGAAGCCGCGAAAGCCGACCTGGCGGCCAAGCCGCCGCTGGACCCCACGCCCTACGATTTCAGCCCGGCGGCCCGACGGGACCCGGCGAAACTGGCCGCCTTGCTCGCGGACACGCGGGCCCGGTTGTTCGACGGCCGGTGGGAGGAACACCTCGCCAAGCTGCAGCCCGGCTTGAGAACGGCCTTGCTCGCGACCAAGGCCGATCCCGAGGGCAAAGCCTACGAGGAACTTTGGCGCGAACCGCTCTTCGCCGTCGGCGCAGGGCAGGCCCTGCTGATCGCCCGCGCCGGCTCGACGGAAGGCTTCTCGACGCGGACCGGACCGGAGTCGCTGCGCCGCCTCGCCGAGAGCGAAGGCCTCGCGGGCTTCCTCGAGGACCTCCTCCAGCGACCCGAGTGGATGGAGACGTTCCTCGCGCAGGTGAAGCCGGAGGATGAGGTGCCGGCGGCCCTCAAGGTCTGGGCGCTCGCCTGGAACGCGGACCCCTTGCCGTTGCGCGGCAAATACCTCCGCCTGCAGGTGGCTTTTGCCCTCGTCTTCGACCGCGAACGGACGCTGGCGCAGGACCCGGAGGAAGCCATCAACCCGCTGACGCGCTACGCCTTCTTCCGGAGCGCGGCCGAGGAGGGGCGCCTGAAGACCGACGTGACCAAGCTGCCGGTCGAGGCGCTGCTCTGGGTCGCCGGCAGCGAGGCGGGCGATCCGGACCTCCATTGGGCGCACGCCGAGACGAAGCTGCGCCGGCTCGACGCGGACGACTGGGCCAAGACCTTCGACCTCGTCGCGCAGGGCGGCACGCTGGCCAAGCTCCTCGCGCCGACGAACCGGCCGGCGGGCAAGAACGCCGTACCGAAACTCTCGAAGACCGCGCAGGCGAAGATCGCGGAGGTCGACGTCGGGTCGCTCGAATTCTCGTTCAAGTTCGGCGGCGACCCGGTCGCCTTCACCGTCGAGTCCGCCCGGGCCTTCGGCATCCCCGCCGCCACGCTGAAGGGGCGGGCGCCCGGCCGGATCGCGCCGCCGCTCTGGGCCGCCTTCCAGCGGGACGCGCGCCGCTGGGAGCTCGGGCTCGGCCGGCCGGCGACCGGTGCCGCTAACGGCACCACCTTGGATCCGCAGACGGGGCGGCCCGTGGGCGAGTTCGAGTTGGCCGCCCTGGTGGACCGCGCGCGCAACGGTCCGGGGGCCGAGCGCTGCACCCGGCTGCGCCTCATGGCGAAGCTGGCGGCGCAACTCGGTGAAGCCGGCCGGCAGCAGGCCTGCCTCGCCGCCGCCTGCCGGGCCTTCGAACGTTCGCTGCCGGCTTGGCGCGAACGGCTCGCGGGGATGGCCACCGACGAGGCCGCGCCGACCGCGCCCTGGGCGGCGACGCTTGCGGAGCTCCGCCGCGCCTTCGACGACTCCGCCGACATGCGCGACCTCGCGGACGAGCAGGAGGCGCGCTTCCTCCTTGGGCGCGTCCCCGCGGCCGAGGCCGTCCGGACGCTCGAAGATCGTCTCCGCCGATGGCTCCGGGATTTCCCGGCTCGCCGCGACCTCTACCTCGCGGGGGTCGCCCGCGCGGCCAGGGTGCTCGCCCGGGACCGGTCCGCGAACGAGAAGGAAATCTCCGCCCTCTACCGCGAGGGCCTCGAGAACTGCGCGGGCGACATGGCCGAGTTCCGCGGCCTGCTGGCCGATTACTACGCGACGGTGAAAGGGGACGAGACGCTGGAACGGCGCTTCCTCGACGATGCGGAGCGGACCTTCCGGCGGAAGGTCGACCTGCCGGCCGCGGAGTTCTTCGAGATGACCGAAGAACTGTACGTCTATTTCCGCAGATGCGGCCAGGGACAACGCGGGCTCCGGCTGCGCAAAGAAGGCCAGAAGGCGAAAGAGGGCGCGGAGAAGGGCTCCAAATAGCGCCCCACCCGGTCCTCCCGAGGATTTCGGGGTGATTTCACTCCAGCCCGGAGGTTGGATTTTGACCCGGCCAAGCAAAGGACTAAGGTCCGCTTCCCAGCCATGCGCGCGCCGCTCGAACCCAAACCCCTGCCCCGAAAAAAGCCGACCTCCGGAGGCTCGCACGGCGAAGCCATCCTCATCGGTATCCTCCTGCCGGTGCTCGTGGCCGCGGCCTGGTTCGGCTACGCCGTCTATGACCGCACCCTGCACCCGCGCGAGCTCACGGCGAAGGACGAGGCCCCGAGCCTGATCGACGACGTGGCCGGTTTCTTCGGCGGGAAGGCCGTCGCCGTCGCCGAGCCGGTGCCGGGCGCCACCGCTGGCACCGGCCCCGCCATCGAGCCGCCGATCAAGCCGACGGGCCCCGCCATCGCGGTGACGCCGACGGTGAAGGAGGAACTGCCCGCCCTGGCCCCCCGCCCCTACCCCTTCGATTCCATCTCGCGCCGCGACCCGCAGTGCCGCGCGACCCTGCTGGCCGATACCAAGGCCCGCGTCTACGACGGCAAATGGGAGAGCCATTACGACCGGCTCCGCTACGGCCTGTACCCCGCGCTCACCGCCACCTCGGCGACCGACGGGGCCCGCCGCTTCGATGACCTCTGGGAAAGCAACTACTTCGCGATCGGCCTGACGCAGGCGGATTTCGTGCGCCAGGTGACTCCGGCCGCCCTCCGTCAGTTCATAACCGACGAGCAGGTCCAGCCTTTCCTCATCGAGTTGCTGAGCGACGCCGAAAGGATGGAACTGTTCCTCGCCAACGTCAAACCCGGGGACAACCTCGGCAACGCCCTCCGCGTCTGGGCGCGCCTAGCCAACGACGACGCCAAGGAACTGAAGGGCAAGTACGCGAACCTGCAGGTGGCGACCGCCCTCGTCTTCGACCAGAAGTTCTCCTTCGCCCGCGCCCGCGACCCCAAGCATGAGCGCTTCACGGTCGATGCGCTGGAGCGCTACCGCTACTTCCGTGATAACGCCGAGCGCCAGCGGCTGGAGACGGACCTCAAAAAGCTCGAGCCCTACGAACTGATCTGGGTGGTGAGCGCCGAGGCGACCAACGAGGAGATGGAATGGGCCCTCAAGGAGAACGACCTCCGGAAACTCAAGCTGGCCAACGGTGACCAGCAGAAGGACTGGAGCGAGGCCTACCCGATGATCAACTACCGCATGGACTTCGTGACGGGCGCCAAGCCCCCGAAGGCGCCGCCCGGCAAGAAGGCCTACAAGCCGCTGGCGGAAAGCTTCACCCGCGGCACGCTCGAGGAGATCCTCGAGGTCGGCGGCATCTGTATGGACCAGTCCCACTTCGGCACCACCGCGGCGCGCGCCTACGGCATCCCCGCGGCCTCCGTCGGCGGCGACGGCAACCGCGGCGGCCACGCCTGGTTCGCGTACCTGATGCCGAACCACCAGTGGAACATGGGCAACGGCTTCCGCCCCTTCAATGAACCCCGCAACCTGCCGGGCACCGGCCGCTACGCGGACGGCTACGCGAACGGCCACACCCGCGACCCGCAGACCGGCCGCGGCATCGGCGAGTTCGAGGTCCAGCTCACCGGCGACCCCAAGCGCCGGATGAAGTCGCATTACGAGAAGGCCTTCCGCCTGCGCCTCGCGGCCCGCGTCTACGCCGCCAACACCGACCAAGAGGGCCGCTACACCTGCCTGCGCTTCGCCACCCACGCGGCCGAACTGTCCATCGACACCTGGAAGGAGGCCGCCGCCTGCCTCGAGGACCTCGGCGCCAAGGCCGACCACGAACGCTGGCGCGGCTTCCTGCGCGACATGCGCGTGGCGTTCAACGTATCCGACGAGGACAAGCGCTGGCCCGACATGCTCGCGATCGCCGACGGCTACGCGGAGAAGCACGTCTGGACCGACCCGAAGATGACGCCCGAGCAGATCTTCAAGGAGTGCCGCCAGTCGTACGAGGTCTTCATGCGCGAGAAGAAGCGCCTGCGCGGCGACACGATGGACAAGACCCGCTACGACCTCATCGTCGTCGCGGCCGAGCGCACCGCCCGCCAGCTGGTCAAGGACCCGACCCCGAAGGGCCAGGAGAACCTCTTCTTCTACCTGCGCCACGCCCTGCAGGACAACCGGGAGCACCT
>JBEELT010000049.1:0-12744 GCA_041167995.1 Verrucomicrobiota bacterium
CTGCATAAAGCCCCACCCCGGATGCGCATCCTTCTCGCCAGCGACAAGTTCAAGGGCGCCCTTCCCTCCCCGGAGGTGGCGGCGGCCCTGCGCCACGCCCTCGCCGAAGTCTTCCCGGGGGCCGAGTTCGACACCTGTCCTATCGCTGACGGCGGCGAAGGGACCACGGAGGCGATGGTCGGCGCCCTGAGCGGCGTCTGGGCCGAGGCGGCCGTCACCGACGCCCAAGGCCGACCGCGGACCGCCCGCTTCGGCTGGGTTCCCGCCGAACGTCGGGCGATCCTGGAGATGAGCGCGGCCAGCGGCCTGGCCCTCGTCTCCGACCGGCCGCTCGACCCGACGTCCGCCAGCACCGGCGGCACCGGCGAACTCCTGCTGGCCGCCCACCAGCTCGGCGCGGAGCGCATCCTGCTCGGCATCGGCGGCTCGGCGACGAACGACGGCGGCCTGGGGATGGCGCTTGCGCTCGGTCACCGCTTCGAGCGCCGCGGCGCGCCCTTCGTCCCGACCTTGGCGACGCTGCCCGAGGCCGACCGCCTGCGTCTCGCCCCGCCCCTCTTCGCCGAGGTGCTCGTCGCCTGCGACGTGGACAACCCGCTGCTTGGGCCGCGCGGCGCGACGCGCGTCTACGGCCCGCAGAAAGGCGTGCGCGACTTCGCTTGGTTCGAGGCGCGACTCAGTCACCTCGCGGATCTGGCGGCGGCGGCGACCGGCACGGACGCGCGGGAGACGCCGGGCGCGGGCGCGGCGGGCGGTCTCGGCTTCGGCCTAATGGCCTTCGCCGGCGGACGCCTCACGCCGGGCTTCGAGCTCGTGGCCGCGCAGGTCGGGCTGGCGGCGCGCGTGGCCCGGGCCGACCTCGTCATCACCGGGGAAGGCCGGCTGGATGAGCAAAGCCTGCAAGGCAAAGGGCCGGTCGGCGTGGCCCGCCTGGCCCGGGCGCAGGGCAAGCCCGTCGTCGGCGTAGCCGGCGCGGTGGCGGACTCCGCGGAGCTGCGGGCCCAGTTCGACCTGCTGCTCGCGATCAAACCGGCGGAGATGCCGCTCGCGGAAGCCATGCGCCGCACCGCCGAGCTCCTCGGCGCGACGGTGCGCGCGCACGCCGCGGAAATGCGCGCCCTGCCCCGCCCTTAAGCGAAGATCGGCGCGGCCTTCCCCTTGCCGTCGATGGTGGCGTAGAACGGGCGACCCTCGATGTCGTAGGCCTTGCGCGGGCTGATGCCCATGGCCGTGAAAATCGTCGCGTGGACGTCCTCGACCGCCAGCGGATCCTTGATGGCCACGAGCGGACGCTCGTCGGCGGTCGCGCCGAAGACATGCCCTTTCTTCACGCCGCCGCCGAACATCACGACGCTCGTGCCGCCGGTGAAGTGGCGATGCAGGCCATAGTGGTCGGGGTTCTCGATGGTGCCGCCCTTATGGAAGGACTGGTCGCCGGCCTTGGAGCCGGGGCGTCCTTCGATCATCGCGTCGCGGCTGAACTCGCTGGCGATGACCACCAGCGTGCGATCGAGCAGGCCGCGGGACTCGAGGTCGCGGATCAGCTGCGCCACGGGCGCGTCGATCGTGCGATGCATCTCGTCCACCATCTTGTGGCCCTTGCCGTGGGTGTCCCAGTTGAAGAAGGGCACGTACTCGGTGGTGACCTCGACGAAGCGGGCGCCGTTCTCGACCAGCCGGCGGGCGAGCTGGCAACCGCGCCCGAAGCGGGTCGTGCCGTAGGCCTGCTGGGCCTGCTTAGGCTCCAGCGAGAGGTCGAAGGCCGCGCGCTCCTTGGCGCTCAGGAGCCGGTAGGCGTTGTCCATCGAGCGCAGCATCGACTGCTGCTGGAAGTCGCTCATCCGGTCGCGGTCGGGGCTGGCGTCCACCAGGCGGCGGAACTCGCGGTCGCGGTTCACAAAGCGACCGGCGTCCATGCCCTTGGGCGGGCGCACCGCGGTGGCGGCGTCGTCGGGGAACGGCAGGTTCATCGGGCCGAACTCGCCGCCGAAGAAACCAGCGGTGGTGAAAGCCTTCAGCTCCTCGCTCTCGCCGACGCCCTCGAGGCGCTGGCCGATGTTGATGAAGGCGGGCATCACCGGATTGCGCGGGCCGAGGACGCGCGCCATCCAGGCGCCGAGGTGCGGGCAGGCGACGGTCTGGGGCGGCACGTAGCCGGTATGCCAGTGGAACTGGTGGCGCGAATGCAGGATGCTGCCGAGGTCGGGCTGGACGGCCGAGCGGATGAGCGTCGCGCGGTCCATGACGGAGGCAATCTGCTCGAGTCCTTGGCAGATCCAGAGCCCATCGACCGCGGTGGGGATCGCCGGGAAGGTGCTCAGCACGCGCTTGTACTCGAGGCCCTTCTCGTAAGGCGCGTAGCGCTTCGGGTCGAAGGTCTCGGGCGCGGCCATACCGCCCGCCAGCCAGATGAGGATGCAGGCGTCGGCCTTGGCGACCGGCGCGGGCTCGTCGGCGGCGAGGAGCTTCGGCGCGCCGAGGCCGAGCGTGGCGACGCCAGCCGCGCCGAGGAGGCGGAGGAACTCGCGGCGACGCAGGGCGGGCGGGAGGTCCGGGTCGAGGGGAAGGTCGGGAATCATGGTTCAGCGGATGGTCTGGAATTCGGGCAGCATACAGACGGCCCAGAGGAGGTCGGCCATGCCTTGCTCGTCGAGTTTGAGCCCGAGCAGGCTCCGGGCCACGGCGAGCTCAGCGGCGGTGGGCTCGCGGCAAAGGGCCGACAAGTAGAGCCAGCGGGCGAACGCCTCGGGCGACTCCCAGCCGCGGCGCAGGAGGTTGGCCGCGCCGCGGGCGAGGAGGTCGGTGAGGGCGGCGCCGTTGGCCAGGTCGATCGCCTCGAGCGTGCTCAGCTCGTTCGGACGCATCGACACGATCTGCTCGCGGTTCGGGCGGCCGAGCGAACGCTGCAGGAGGTCGGCCTTCATCAGCGTGGCGCGCGGGGTCAGCAGGACCTTCCCCGAGAAGGCCGCGACTTGGTCGGCCATCCGCTTCTCGGCGAGGCCCCAGGCGGTCCCGGCGACGAGCGCGACCGGTTTCCACACGGCGGCGGCGGACATCCGCCCTTGGGCGTCGGGCAAGGTCGCCGACCACTGCCAGGACTTGTCGGTGGCCAGAGCGAGCTCCTTGCCGTCGACGGTCTGAGCGTACAGCTGGCACCAGAGGGCGGCGGCGTTCGGCGCGGTCCCGCCGTTGCGGCCGACGGCCACGATCTCGTTCGCGCCCGCGCGGAGGAACGGGGTCAGGTCGAAGGTCTGCGGGGTCTGCCAGTCGTCGCCGGCGCCGACCTTGCGCCCGTTGACCCAGAGCTCGAAGGCATTGTCGCCGGCGATGGTGCAGGCGGCGCGGCGCGGCGCGGCGGCCAGCGTGAGCGGTTGGCGGAAGGCGCGCGCCTCGCCGACGGCGGGCTGGCGACCCCGCCCGGTGTCGTTGGACCAGATGGGCTGGGCGAGGAACGCAGCGGGGGCGCCGCCGGCGGGCGCGCGCGTGACGCCAGCGTCGATCTTGGCGGGCGTGGTCCCCGTGAGCCGCCAGACGGCGTCGACGAACTGCTCGGCGGTCAGGCGCTTAGACCGCGGGCCCCGGTAGGCGTAGGCCTGCTCGTCGGCGGTGGGCGCGAGGACCTCCGCGCGGGCCTGATAGGCCTCGGAGGTGGCGATGAAGGCGAGCGCGGCGCGCAGGTCGTAGCCCGATTCGCGCAGCTGGTTGGCGAGCACGTCGAGCAGGTCCTGGTTCCAGGGCGCCGTCTGCATCGCGTCGACGGGATGGACCACGCCGCGTCCCATGAGGCGCTGCCAGAGGCGGTTGGCCATCGTGCGCTGGAAGCGTCCGTTGTCGGGATGCGTCAGCAACGCCGCGAGCTGGGTCAGGCGCTCGGCCTTCGGTTTCGAGGCGTCGACCTGCCCGAGCTCGGGGAAGAGCCAGGCGGCCGCCGCGGGCTTGCCCGTCGGGACGTCGCAGCGGACCAGCTCGAGCGGACGGTCCGAGTAGATGGCTGCGAGGCCGTAGGCATCCTTGAGCTTCCAGCGGTCGATGAAGCTGTCATGGCAGGACGCGCACTTCATGTTGATGCCGAGGAAGGCCTGCGAGACGCTCTGCGCGAACTGCAGCTCGGGCTTCTGCCCGGCGCTGGTAGCGCCGCGCCACACGATGCCCTTCGCGAAGCCCTCGCTCTCCGGGAGGGGCGCGACCAGCTCGCGGGCCAGCTGGTCGTACGGCTTGTTGGTCACGAGCGCACGGTAGAGCCAGGGCGTGATCTGCTTGCGCCCGCCGTCGATGTAGCCGGTGCCGGCGTAGTCGTTGCGCAGGAGGTCGTTCCAGAAGGCCATCCAGTGGTCCGCGTAATCCACGTCGCGGGCCAGCAGGGCGCGGACGAGCCGGGCGCGCTTGTCGGACGCCGGGTCGGCGACGAAGGCGCGGGTCTCCTCCGGGCTCGGCAGGAGGCCGACGAGGTCAAGGGAGACGCGCCGGAGGAAGGTGGCGTCATCGGCGCGCGCGGGGCGCGGCAGCCGGCGCGATGCCGTCCAGGCGTCGAGCACGCGGTCGATCGGATGGTCGCGGCCGTCCTGCGCGGCCGGCAAGGCCACCGCGCGCGGGCGCAGCGCCGGCTCGTAGGCCGGTTGCTTGAAGGCGAACCCTTCGGTCCAGCGCGCGCCCTGGCCGACCCAGGCGCGCAGCGTGGCGACCTCCGCCGGCGTGAGACCCGGGCCCTTCGGGGGCATCCGGAGATCCGGGTCGGTACTGACGATCGCCTCGAGCAGACGCCCCTTGGTGGCATCGCCGGGCGTGAGGACGGGTCCGTCCTCGCCGCCCTCGAGCAACGCGGCGCGCGTGTTCATCGAGAAGCCGCCCTTCTTCTTATCCCCCGTGTGGCACTCCGCGCAATGCTTGCGCAGCAGCGGCACCACGGCGTGGTCGAAGTCGGGCTCGGCGGCGCCGAAGACGGCGCCGGCGGCCAGCAAGGCGAGGAGGGCGGACTTCATCGCGCGGCGGCTCAGCGGGCGAACACGATGCAGCAGGCGGCGCCGGCCGCGACGGACTGCTTCGTGTCGGTCAGGCGGCCGGTAGCCGGGTCGATGCGGTAGGCGTTGAGGGTGCCTGCCTTCTGCCCAGCGCAGACGAGCCAGCGACCATCGGGGCTGAGCCCGAAGCCGCGCGGCACGGCCGGGACGTCGAGGGTGTGGCCGAGCGGCGACAGCTGGCCATCGGCGCCGATCGCGAAGGCCGCCAGCGAGTTGTGGCCGCGGTTGGACACATAGAGCGCCTTGCCGTTGGGCAGGCAGAAGATTTCCGCGGTGGAGGCGCCCTTGGTTTCGGCGCCGGCCGGCAAGGTCGGCAGGACCTGGATCTCCTTCATCGCGCCGGTGGTCGCGTCGACCGCGAACACGCTCACGGTCATCGCCATCTCGTTGCACACGTACGCGAAACCGCCCTGCGGGTGGAAGGCGAGGTGGCGGGGGCCGGCACCCGGGGCCACGCGACCGGACTTGGCCGGGGAGGGCTTGAGCGTACCGGTGGCCGCGTCGAACGCGTGGATGAAGATGTCGTCGGTCCCGAGGTCGGGCACGTAGACGAAACGGTTGGCGGCGTCGGCGTAGATGCCGTGGGCGTGCGGACCGGCCTGGCGGCCCTTGTTCGGGCCCGTGCCCTCATGCTGGAGGAAGGAACTGGCGGGCGCGAGCGAGCCATCGGCCTTGAGCGGCAGGCAGGCGACGGAGCCCGAGCCGTAGTTGGCCGCGAAGAGGAACTTGCCCGTCCGGTCCAAGGTGACGTGGGTGGCGCCCTTCCCCTTCGTGTCCTCGGAGTTCAGCAGGGTGGCCTTGCCGTCCTCGCCGAGGCGGTAGGCGGCGACCCCACCGCCGGCGACCTCGGCGGTGGCGTAGAGCACCTTACCATCCTGGGCCAGCGCGAGAAAGGAGGCGCCCTTGGCCTGGGCGATGACGACGGGGACGGAAAGTTTGCCGGTCTCCGCGTCGAGGGTGCCGCGCAGGATGCCCTGGGCCGCGGCCCCGGAGGTCCCGACATAGAAGGTGAGGTCGCCGGCGACGGCGGAGGCGGCGAGCAGGGTGAGCACGGGGAGGAGGGGGCGCATGGTACGGTGGTTGTTATTAGAGGGACGGGAAAGGCCGGGGTTCCAAGCAAACTCAGCGACCATCCCACCAACCGTCCAGGAGGGCGGTGAGTCGTTTGACGTCGGCCGGACGTTCGCCCGCGAGGTCGCTCTTTTCGTGGGGATCGGCCTTGAGGTCGAAAAGACGCGGCGGTTCGGTGGCGTCGCTCGAGCCATGCTGGGTCGCGCCGGTCTTCAGGCCGCTCGAGACGATGAGTTTGAGGTCACCGGCGACGAGCCAGCGGTAGCGCAGGCTGGCGGCGGGGGCACCCAGCTGGCGGATATCGTGGGTCGAGTTCTGCCCCGCGACGAAGGGGCGCGCCTTCAAGGCCGCGTCGTCCAGGAGGTCGAGGCCATCGCCATCGGCGGGTAGCGGCGCACCGGCGAGCTTGAGCAAGGTCGGCATGAGGTCCACGGCGCTGGCCGGGGTCTGGACGACCGTCGGACGGACCCGACCCGGCCAGCTCACGAGGATCGGGGAACGCACGCCGCCGTCGAAGGGCGACTGCTTGGAGCGCGCGAAGTCGACCTCCGGTTTGTCGGTCCGCGGGATCCAGCCGTTATCGGCGATGTAGACGATGACCGTGTCGCGGGTGAGGCCTTCCTTCTCGAGGTGGGCGCGCACCTCGCCGATGGTCTCGTCGAACCACTCCACCATCGCGTGGTAACGCGCGGCCTGGAGCGTCGGCGACTTGTCACGGTACTTGGCGAGCAGCCGCTCGGGCGGCGTGTGCGGATCGTGCGGCATCATGGGCGCGTACCACGCGAAGAACGGTTTGCCGGACTGCTTGGACCGGGTGATGAAGTCCGTGAGCGGGGCCAGGCTCTTGCGCCCGATATCGAGCCCCACGTCGCCATGACGGCCACCCTTCGTCATGCCTTCGGTGAAACCGCCGGTGGAGTAGTCGCCCATCCACCACTTGCCAGTCTGTAGGCTGACGTAACCGCGTTCGCCCAGCAGGCGCGGCAGGATCGGTGATTCCTGGAACAGCTTGATCATCTGGGCCCGGCCCTGGAGGAAGGCCGGGCTCTTCTGGCGGGCCGCCGCGCCGACGGCGGCGGGGACCAGCGGGTCGTTGCCGGTGATGCCGTGCCGATGGACATGGCGACCCGTCAGGATCGAGGCGAGGCTGGGACCGCACAGGGAGTTGGTGACGTAGCCCCGGGGGAAGACGCGCGACTCGGCCGCCAGCTTATCGAGGTGCGGGGTGCTGACCGCCTTCGACCCCATGAAGCCGTAATCGAACCACGCATGGTCGTCCGAGACGATCATCAGGATGTTCGGGGCCTTCGCGGGCGCCGCGGGTTCGGCGGCCGCCAGCGGCAGGGCGCCGAGGAGGAGGATGAGGAGGGATCGCATGGGGAAGGTCACCAGATCTTGACGCGCTCGGCGGGGGCCAGCCACATGCCGTCGCCGGGCTTCGTGCCGAAGGCCTCGTGGAAGGCGTCGATGTTGCGGAGGACGACGTTGATGCGCTGGGGCATCGGGGAATGGGTGTCGGACAGCAGGCGGTTCCGCAAGGTCTCCGGCCGGATGTTGCCGGCGAAGGCGAAGGCGTGCGCCAGGAAGAAACGCTGCAGCGGCGTCTGGCCCGCGATGAGCCGGCCGGAGCGGAACGCCTCGGTCTCCCGGAAGGCGTCCAGCGCGATCGCCACGCCGCCGATGTCGGCGATGTTCTCGCCGAGGGTCAGCTTGCCGTTGACGCGGATGCCTGGCAGCGGTTCCTCCCGGTCGTACTGGGCGACGATCCGGTCGCAGCGCTCGCGGAACGCCTTCTCCGTCGGCGGAGACCAGCCCTGCTCCAGGCGCCCCGTCGGACCGAAACGGCGCCCCGAGTCGTCGAACCCGTGCGTGAGCTCATGGCCGATGGTGCAGGCGATGAAGCCGTAGAGCACGGCGTCGTCGAGCGCCTCGCCGTCGTACGTCGGCACCCCGAGGATGGCGGCGGGCATGACGATCTCGTTGTTCATCGGGCTGTAGTAGGCGTTGACCGTGTAGGGGCGCATACCCCACTCCTCGCGTTCCGGGGCGCCGCCGACCCGGGCGAACGTCCGGGCGCGCGACCACTGGCTGACGTTGACGAGGTTCTGGGCGAGGCGGTCGGCGCGGATCTCCACGCCTTCGTAGCCGCGGAACTTGTCGGGATAGCCGACGCGGAGCTTGATCGCGGCGAGTTTGCGCAAGGCCCACGCCTGCGTCTCGGCATCCATCCACTCCAGCTTGCGGAGGCGGGCGGCGAAGGCGGTCCGTACGTTCTCGCAGACCAGGCGGAAACGTTCGCGCTGCGCCGGAGTGAAGCGGCGCGCCACGTATTCCTTGCCGAGCAGGTCGCCCAGGGCGCCATCCTGCATCCGCAAGGCCCGCTCCGGAAGACTGCGTTGCTGCTTGGCACCCGTCAGGACGACGCCCTCGAACTCGAAGGCGGCGGCCGCCGTGGCGGCGTTGAGCACGGAGGCATGCCCGGAAATCGCCTGGAAGCGGAAGTAATCGCGGACATCCTCCGCCGGGGTTTCGGCGAGGATCCGCGCCAAGGCCTTGAGGAAATCGGGCTGGCCGACGATGACACGGGTGACCGCGGGGGCGCCGGCGCGGCGCGTGACGGCCTCCCAGCGCAGGCCGGGCGTGAGCGCGTCGATCTCCGCCCAGGACATCGGGTGGTAATGCGCGTCGGGGTTGCGCAGCTGCACCAGCGGCAAGGAGACTTCGGCGAGCTTGGTCTCGAACGCGAGGACCGCGGCGCCGGCCCGCCGCGCCCGCTCCGCCTCATAACCGAGGAAGCCGAGCATCTTGGCGACATGGGCCGGGAAGGCGTCGCGGACCCGCTTGGTGGCGGGTTCGTCGCTGAAATAGAACGCGCGCTCCGGGAGGGAGAGCCCCGTCTGCCAGAGATGGAGCGCGACCTTGGTCTCGTCCTTCTTGTCCTGCCCGGCGAACACCCCGAGGATCGTCCCCGTGCCTTCGGCGTAGAGGTCGGCGGAGGCCTCCAGGAGCGCCTGCGGCGTCCGGGCCTCGTCGAGCTTGGCCAGGACGCCGCGCAGCCCGGCGGGCAATTCGGCCGGGCCGGCCTCGAAGCCGAGCGCGGAACGCCAGAAATCGGCGAGCCGACGCTGATCGCCATCGGCATCCGGCTTTGCGAGCAGGTCGGCGTTGATCGCCAGGAGGTCCTTCTTGATCAGGTCATCCTGCCAAGCGAAGGAGTTGTAGACGGCCCGGTCGGGGGCCAAGGGGAAACGGCGCAGCCAAGCCCCGTTCGCATGCGTCCAGAAGTCCTGCCGGGCGGACACCGCCGGATCGCGGTTGGCCTCGATGAGGTCCGCCCCGGGAAGGGACGAAGCCAGCAGGAGGGCGAGCAGGGGCGAACGCATACCGCAGGGTGGCGGCCCCCAAGGGCGGGGGAAACCCTATTTTGGGGAACGATGCCCCGGACCGGGGCTTGGGCCGTTTGACAGGCCCCCGCGAGCGGGTAGATTACCCCTCGCCCACCCCCCTAGGCCCGGCAGACGCCCTGGCACCGGAAAAATCTGCTAAAAGGATTTCATTGTCCGACAATGACTTAGGAAACTATTGGTCCGAAAAGGGCGTTTTCCGGCCCCTTATATAGAGGCCATTTACTTTTTATTAGAAACTACCCCACCCCTTTCCACATGATCCAAACCCAACTCCTCCAAGACCTCCGCCTGCCGACCAGCACCCTCCCCGCCCCGACCCTCGACCGCCTCCCGAACCAGGATACCACCGCTGATTCCTCGACCCTGTCCGAGTTCGCCGCGCTCGCGGCCCAGGCCTTCGCCGAGGAGCCCACCGAGTTCGACGGCCTCGGCGACTACCTCCGCCGCGCCTGCCACCGCGATAAGCTCGAACCCGCCGAGGAGACCGCGCTGGGTCGCGCCCTGCGCGCCGGTCGCCGCGCCGACGGCTCGTTCACGCCGGCGGCGCGGCTCGCCCACGATGAGTTCGTCGAACGCAACCTTCGCCTGGTCGTCTACTTCGCCAAGCGTTTCGCCCGGAGCCGCGATGACCTGCTGGACCTGATCAGCGCGGGCAACCTGGGCCTGATGACCGCGACCCAGAAGTTCGACCCCGAGCGCGGCATCCGTTTCAGCACCTTCGCGGCGTGGGACATCCACAGCCAGATCGTGGCGGAGGTGCGCCAGCGCCAGCGCCCGGTGCACCTGCCGCGCAACCTCCACGAGCAGCTGACCGCAGCCCGGCGCGCGGAGGCCGAGCTGACGCAGAAACTCGGACGCGAGCCCACCGAGACCGAGGTCTCCCAGGAACTGGGCTGGGCGCCCGACCAACTGACGGGCCTGCGCCGGCTGACGCAAGCCGGCGTCTCGCTCGACGCCCCGCCGGAAAACGACGGCGGACTCACCCTGGCGGACCGCCTGAAGGACGAGACGGCGACGGACCCGGCGCACGCGGCGGAACGCTCCGACCGCGCGACCTTCGCCCGCGCCCTGCTCGACCATCTCGACGGACGCGAGCGCCGCATCCTCTGCCTCCGCCACGGGATCGGGACCGACCATGAATGGACGCTCGAGGAGATCGGCGCCGCCCTGGGTGTCACCCGCGAACGCGTCCGCCAGCTCGAGGGCATCGCGCTGCAGAAGCTCCGGACCGAGGCGGCCGCGCGGCCCGCGGCCTAACGCCGCCCGCAAGGCGACCTACTAACCCGGGGACGCGCACGGGCGGTCTTGCCGCGGCGTCGGGGATGACCATGATCGACGTCATGGCTCTCCGCCGCCCCGCCCTCCTGCTGGCCGCCACGCTGGCGCTGCGCGGAACCCTCGGCGCCCAGAACCACGAGCCTTTCGAGGACCCGCCAATCAACTACTCCACGACGGTGCCGGTGGACGCCGTCTCCCGCCTGAACGCGGCCATGGCGAAACAGGCGGAGGAAATCCGCGGCTGGCCCGCGCGGCGCCGGTTACGTTGGTTGCTCGAGCAGTTGCAGGTGCCGGTGGAGTCCCAGCTGCTCGTCTTCGGCAAGACCAGCCTGCAGCGCGGGCTCATCTCGCCCGGCAATCCCCGGGCGCTGTATTTCTCCGACGAGGCCTACGTCGGCTGGGTGCCCGGCGGCGCCATCGAGATCACCGTCTTCGACCCCGTGCTGGGCGCGACCTTCTACGTGCTCGACGCCCAGCAGCCGGAGACGGCGCCGTTGATCGCGCGCAGCCAGGAGTGCCTGCTCTGCCACGCGCATCATGACCACACCCCCTCGCTGCGCGCGCGCTCGGTCTTCCCCGACGCGACCGGCGAACCGCTCAGCGGCTCGGGGAGCTCCAACCTCGCGCCGGACACCCCGCTGGAGGAACGCTGGGGCGGCTGGTACGTCACCGGCCGGCCCAGCGGACTGCGACACCGGGGCAACGTCACCGGCAAGGCGACCGAGGATTTCACGGGCGACGCCGGGTTGCGCGGCGAGGTGCGCCCGGAGCTGCCCGCCGGCCCCGACGCCGCGCGCTACCCGCGGGCGACGAGCGATATCGTGGCGCTGCTGCTGCACGACCATCAGGTGCACGTGCACAACGTGCTCTGCGCCGCCAACCAGCAGGCGCGGATCGCACTCTTCCGCTGGCCGGCGATGCGCGAGCTACTGCAGCTGCCCGTGAACTCCGCGCCCGCCGGCTCCTGCCTGGTCGTCCTGAACAGCCAGGCGGAGAAGGTGATCGAAGCCCTGCTGTGCAAGGGCGAGGCGGCCTTCCCGGCCGGGGGCGTGCAGGGCGATGGGGCCTTCGAGAAAATCTATGGCGCAAGCCGCCGGGCGGACGACCGCGACCGCTCCCTGCGCGACCTCGACCTCCGGACGCGCCTGTTCCGGTACCGCTGCAGCCCGCTGATCTACGCGCGGACCTTCGAGGCGATGCCCAAGGAACTCCGCACCGTCGTGCTACGCCGCCTCTCCGTCGGCCTACGCGCCACGACCCCGACACCGGAGTTCGCCCACCTGCGGGCCGACGAACGCCAGGTCATCCACGAGATCCTCACGGCGACCTTGCCCGACCTCCCCGCGGACTGGGGGAAGTAGGCGGAGACGACGAAGGCCGGACCCTCGCGGGGCCGGCCTTCGGAAACCTGAGGTGAGGCGGCGGCTTACTTGGCCAGCGCGGCGAGCTTCTCGCGGATGGCGTCGGCCTCGATCTGGTAGCCCTTGGCGTTCAGGTGCAGCAGGTCGGGCATGATCTCCTTGGAGAGCGTACCATCGGCGGTGAGGAACTTCGGTCCGATGTCAAAATAGTGCACCTTCTGACCATCGTCGAACTTGGCAATCAGGGCGTTGACGGCCTTGTTCTTGGTCCGGCCGGGGTTGTTGGCCTCGCCGGCGCCGCGCGGGAAGATGGCGAGGAGCAGGACCTTGGTGTCGGCCGAGCGCTTGTGGATGGCGGCGATGATGTTCCTGATGCCGCCCGCGATCTGCTCGGGGGAGTTCTCGGCGACGCCGGCGTTGTTGGTGCCGATCATGAGGACGACGACCTTCGGCTTGATGCCCTCGAACTCGCCGGTCTCGACTCGCCAGAGCACGTGCTGGACCCGGTCGCCGCCGATGCCGAAGTTCACGGCCTTGTACTGCGCATATTCCTTGTCGAAGAGCGCCTTCTGGCCGTTCCAACCGGCGGTGATGGAGTCGCCGAGGAAG
>JBEELT010000050.1:0-12460 GCA_041167995.1 Verrucomicrobiota bacterium
GCATCGTCATGGAAAACTGCGTCATTAACGCGAAATCCAAGCGCCCCCTTCAGCCGCGCGTCCGCGCAGCGATTATCAACACCACCGACTGGACCGAGGCTACGTGGAACAAATGCCGATTTTACCTCTCCAAAGGCGAGGGCATCATGGCGGTGATGGATCGTGAAAAAGACAAGCGCTCCACTTTCAAGGACTGCTTTGTCAAAAACCTCAGCACTGCCTGCAGTTCACCGAAACATCCCGCCAAAATGACCGAGATTATCGCTGCTGCCGGTGCGACGGGCCCTACATTCCTGCTCGATTTCGGGCGCACCGTTTCCATCAACGAATTCAAACTTAAAGAAGATCCGGCCTCCGGCATCTCGCGCTACATCATCGAAACCTGGGATGACAAAAAGTCGCAGTGGAAGAGTTGCTTTAACGGTATGGGCATCGGTGGCGAATTCGTTTGCGCCATCGTCCCGCAAACCACATCCAAGGCGCGCCTTCGCGTCATCGCTAACCGCAAGGAAAAAACGGTGCTCACTGCTTTCGATGCATACAATGACCCGCCGGGCGATCCTTTGAACGTTGCACGAGGTGGCGACACCCCAAACCGCCCCGGCAAGTAATAGAAACAACACGACGCTAGGAAAATCGCGTTCCGCCGATTCGGCACCACCGTCCTCGCAGCACTGCTCGCCCTCGGCTTCATCGCCAAGGGCAACACTTGGTTTAACGATCATTGCAGCAAGACCGGGCGCGACGGCTTGGCTAAACCCAGCACCCAAGCGGACTCGATGATCGACCTGCTGACTCCGCGGGAACGCGAGGACGCCGGCCTCCTCGCCACGAGCCACACCAGCAAGTAAGTGGCCGCCAAGCTCAATCGCAGCCCCAAGACGGCCGAGAACCACCGCACCAACCTCATGCGCAAGCTAGGGTCGACGATGTCGCGGGGGTCATCCGGTATGTCGTCCGGCAAGGCCTCTACGACCCCCTGCGGCGAAGGCGGAGGCTTGCTAGACCTCAGGGCGCCCCTAGGAAGGGGGTATGCCCCGCTTCCTCCGCCCCGCCCTCTGGCTGGCCCTGGTGACCTGCCTTACGGCCGCCGAGACCGCCCCTGCCAAGACCTCCGCCAGCGCGGAGGCTACCGCCCCCCTGCCCTTGCGCTATGAATCGCGGGTGCTCCGCGGCTGGTCGGTGATGATTCGCCTCGAACTCCTGACTGAGGAGAAAAAAACCGAGACCGAGCAAGGGCTCGTGCTGATCGGCAAGCAGCTCGCGGACGTCGAGCGCCTGGTGCCGGCCAAGGCTGTCGCTCAGATGAAGAAGGTAACCCTGTGGCTCTCCCCTCCCTACGGCAAAGGCGCCGGCGCCGAGTACCACCCGGGCGCGGGCTGGCTCAAGCAGAACGGCCGCAACCCCGCCATGGTCAAGGGCGTCGAATTCTCAGGCGTCGCCAACCTCGACAAGGAGGTACTGCGCATGCCCCTCCTGACCTTGCACGAACTAGCCCACGCCTACCACGACCAGGTCCTCGGCTTCAACCACCCCGAGGTCAAGGCCTGCTACGATCGCGCGGTCGCCAACAAGTCCTACGATAAAGTCAGCCGCAAGAATTGGCAGGGCAAGATGACGGAGGGCGTCCGCGCCTACGCGATGACCACCCCGATGGAATACTTCGCCGAGACGACCGAGGCCTTCTTTGGGCAGAACGACTTCTTCCCTTACCACCGCGCGGAGCTCGAGGCTCACGACCCCGAGATGGTCGCAGTGCTGAAGAAGGCCTGGGGCGCGCCCTGAACTCAGAGCCGAATCCGCAGGCGGGGCGAAATCTGCCGCCCCCCTGGGCCGGCCTTAGGCTTATCGGGTTTACCTCCGCCGCCCGCGTCTTCCCCGAGCGCCTCCTCGAACTCCGCGGGCATCGGCGCGGTCGCGCTGAACTTCACGGTCTCACCCTGCCAGGGAAAGCTCACTTCCGTCCGGTAGGCATGCAGGAACAACCGCTTGAAACCGCGGGCTGAACCCACCGCTTTATTGAACTCGAAATCCCCGTAAGTACGGTCGCCCAAGATCGGATGGCCGTGCTGCGCCGTCTGCACCCGCAACTGATGGGTGCGACCCGTCCGCGGCTCCAGGTTGACCAAAGAAAGGGGCACCGTGGCGGCGGCCGCCCGCTCCCACTGATAAAGCGTCACCGCCGTCACCCCGCCGGACTCCGCGGCGGCGGACCGGACGCTGTTGCCGGGGCCGCGGGATTTGACCAGCTGGTCCTGCCAGGTGCCGCGCGGCGTGCGCAATCCCCGTCCGCGCACCAAGGCCAGGTAAATCTTCGCGACCTGGGACTTGGCGAAAAGGTCGCGGACGTACGTGGCGACCCCGGCGTCGAGACAAAGCAGCAGGACGCCGCTCGTCGGCGAGTCGAGACGGTTCAATAGGTAGACCCGGCGGATGCCGCCGATCCCGTCCCGCACGTGGAAGGCTTCCTCCTCCATCGAATAATTCCCGCCGATGAGGACCTCGCCTTTTTCCGCGACCTCGCCCGGATTGGGATGGGCCAGGATACCCTCGGGCTTCTCGACGGCGAAAAGACCGCTGGCGTGACGCTCCAGCACGCGCACCCCGCGTCCGAAGGGAATCCAATCAAGCGGGTCCATGCCCCATCAGTGATAGAGGAAACGGATGGTGACAACATCCGCTTCGCCGAACTGCGCGACCATGTCCGGACGCCAGGCATCGAAGGGCGCGCAGGCGGAGATCGCGTCTTTGCAGGCGAAGGTCGGCATGGTGCCGACGCCAGTCTCGAGCACCGACAGTTCGGAGATCGTGCCGTCCCGGTGGAGCTTGAACCGCACGACCACGGTGCCAGTCTGATAGTTCTCCATCCGCGCCCGGAACAGCAGGTCCCACCACGTCGACTGGATCGCTTCCATCATCCGCTGGGTGTAGTCGCCGTAGTTGCTGAAGCGGGCGTCGACCGCCACCCGCCCCACCCGGTTGACGCCGACGTTGTTGCGCAGCAGGAAGCCGGTCGTACCTGCGGGAGCGGAGCGAAGTCGCGGCCGGTCCGGGTCGGGCGCCGGGGTGGTGGTGTCCGAGGGGCGAGGCGCCTGCCCCACCTTGGGCATGACCCCGGCCTGCGCGGAAGCAGTACCAGCCTGACCCTCGGTCGGGGCTTGGGCCGCCTCCTCCTGGCTGCGCGGCTTGCCTTGGGCGACGCGCATGGCAGAGGCGTCCTCCCCCCGGGAAGCGGGCAAGGAGGACTTGGTCGGCACCTTTTCGGGGGTGGGCTGGGCCGCGCGCTGCGAACGGGCCGCGACGAAGGGCGTGGGATTAACCGGAGTCTCCCGGTTGGCCTGGGCATTGGTCTCGATGGGGATCTCGCGCATGGAGGGCGCCAAGCGGTGTTCCGGGATAACCTCGGTCGAACGCCGCACCTCGACCGGCGTCCCGAGCGTCCACGCCACCGGCTGAAAATGCGCCGGAGCCAACCAAACCAGGAGGAGGTGCAGCGCGAGCGAACACCCGGCCGCAAAGGCCATGGTCCGGAGGTCGCTGCGGGTATCTTCCTTCACGCCACCATGCTAGCGAGAAAGGCCCGGACTGCAAGGTCGGTCAGCGGCCCGCGGACTCGCGCGCCAGGTCGACCAAGGCCCGGCGGCAGTCCTCGCGCGAACCGATGACGACGAAGAGGCGGAAGGCATGGTCCCCCGCCGGAATGGGCTCGGCTTGGCGCACCCGGAAAACGCAGTTCCACTTGACGACCTTGGCTACCGGGAACTCGAAGCTGCCGTAGCCGACGGCCGGCTGGCCGGCGGGCGGGCGGTCCGGCGTGAACACCCCCATCGCGTGGGAGCCCGAAGGGGTCGACAGCACGACCGGTTCGCGCTGTTCGCCGTTGCGCCGGGTCCGCGAGACCAAGGTGCCCATGGCCGCATCGAAACTCAGCGCCTCGCTGAAGGTCGCGGGCATGTAACCCGTCAGCGCCTCGAACTGCAGGAACCGATGGGGGCGGTCCGGCGGCACCGTGAAGGTGACCCGGTATTCCAGGACATGGTCCATCCCCGGCCGGCCGATGCGTACCTGCTTGGCGAGGAGATGATTCGAGAGTAGTTCGCAGTTCTGCGCCGGGTGGCCGTGGGACTTCATCCCCGGGGCCAACCAGAAGGCCATGCGGGTGCGCGTCGCAAGCACGCCGTCCCGGACCGAGATCGACTCCAGCCGGCTGGTCGTCTTCGGCCCGAGCGCATCGACCACCGAGCCCGCCTCGGTCGGATTGTAGCACTCGGCATGGAAGACCCCATCCACGTCCGCGTTGATCGCCGACTGCAGCTGCCGCCCATGGTCGTGCGAGTCGATGAATTCGACCCCATCCCAGCGGACGGAATCGATCGCCCCCGCGAGACGCGCGGTGGTGCGGATGACGAGCGGCTTGCCGCCGATAAGGCCGGTCAGTTCGGCGTCGCCGCTGACGACGGGCGTCTGCGCGCCGACCGCCGCGGCCAATAACAGCAGCGCGACCCTCATGCGACCAGCCTCCCGAGGACGCCGAGCGCGGCGAGGCGTTCCCGGAGGAACTCGACCGGCAGCCCCATGATGGTCGAGAAGGGCGCCTGATAATCCTCGATGATGATCTCGCGGCCTTCCTGGATGCCATATGCGCCGGCCTTATCTAAAGTATTAACCGTGGCCTGGTAGCGCGTGATGTCCCCTTCGGACAAGGAGCGGAAGCGCACCCACGCCGTGACGTCATGGGCTTCGTCGATGCCCAAGGCCGGACAAAGGAGGCACACGCCGGTGTGCACGGTGTGCTCCCGGCCGGAAAGACTCCGCAGCATCGCCCGCGACTCCGCGAGGTCCGCCGGCTTGTTCAAGGCGCGGTCGCCCAAGGCCACGGTGGTGTCGGCCCCGAGCACCAGGGCTTCCGGGTGCAACCGCGCGACGGCGGCGGCCTTGAGCCGGGCGTTATGCAGCACCATCTCGCGCGGGTCGGTCCGGGGGTCCTCGTGCTCCGTCACGGCCGCCACCTCGATCGTATGCGGGATGCCGGCGGCCCGCAACAGCTCGGTACGCCGCGGGGAGGCCGAGGCCAGGAGGAAGCGGAGCGGAACGGACACGCCTCACTGAAGAGCGGTCGGCGAGGTTTGACAATCCCAGCGTCAGGCCACCCGCGTGATTCCGCTTCCCTGCCCCCGCCGGACCACCTTAATTGGCAACCATGGTTCGTCTGCTGCTCGCCCTGCTCTTCACGGGCTCCTTGGTCGCCGCCGAGAAAGGGGCGCGCGACTTCCTCAAGAAACCCGATGCTTGGTACGCCACCCCGGAAGCGCGGCAGGTCGCCGAAGCCATCCTCACCTACCAGACCGAAGCCGGTGGCTGGCCGAAGAACACCGATACGGTCAGCCAACCGTATCGCGGCGACCGCGCCAAGCTGCAGCCGACCTTCGACAACGGCGCGACGCTGGACGAGTTGCGCTTCTTGGCGCGGGCTTGCCTGGCGAAGCCGGAGGCGACCTACCAAGCGGCCTTCGGACGCGGGCTGGCCTATATCCTGCGCGCCCAATACCCCAACGGCGGCTGGCCGCAGTTCTTCCCCCTGCGCAAAGGTTACTACGACCGGATCACCTTCAACGACAACGCCATGGTCCGGGTGATGGAGTTCGTGCGCGAGGTCGCCCGGGAAAAGACTTACACCTTCGTCGACCCCAAGGTCCGCGTGGCCTGCCAGTCGGCCTTCGACCGCGGTATCGACTGCATCCTGAAGTGCCAGATCCTCGTCGACGGCCAGCGGACCGTCTGGTGCGCGCAGCACGATGAGCAGACGTTCGCCCCCGCCAAGGCGCGCAGCTATGAGCTGCCGTCGTTCAGCGGCAGCGAGTCGGTCGGTATCGTGCGCCTGTTGATGAGCCTGGAGCAGCCTTCGACGGAGGTGAAGGCCGCCATCGAGGGCGCAGTGCGCTGGCTCGACCAGCACAAGGTCACCGGCTTGCGTATCGCGACGGTCGACGACCCCAAGGCCCCCAAGGGCAAGGACCGCGTCCTGCTCCCGGACGCCCAGGCCCCCGCCCTCTGGGCACGCTTCTATGACCTCAAGACCGGGCAGCCCTACGTCTGCGACCGGGACGGCATCCCCAAGCCCAAGCTGGCCGACCTCGGGTATGAGCGCCGCAACGGCTACAGTTGGTTCGGGGAATACGCCCGTGATCTCCTGACCAGGGACTACCCGGATTGGCAGCGGCGGCGCTGAGGGCGGTCCGGCAGGGGGGTGGCTGCTTTTACCCTTCCCAGCCGGGGGGTCGGCCTTATTCGTATTTTTCATAAGATGCCCCTCGGACTTCGCCATGCCCTGTTGCTCGGCCTCGCCGTCGTGCCCCTGCGCGGGGCCGACGAGACCGTCGCGGAACGGGCCGTCGCTTTGCTCGAGGAGCGTTGCTTCAAGTGCCACAGCCACTCCGCGGGGAAGAACAAGGGCGGCCTGGTCATGGATTCCCTGGCCGGCCTGACCACCGGGGGCGACGGCGGCGCCGCCCTGCTCCCTGGTAATCCACAGAAGAGTCTCTTCCTGCAGAATATCCTGTCGACCGACCCCGACACGATGATGCCGCCCAAGGGCGAGCGTCTGACCAAAGAAGAGGTCACGCTGCTAAACACTTGGGTGCAGACAGGCGCCGTCTGGCCCCAGAGCCGCACCAAGGCGCCCGTCGCCGGTCGGTACCTGCCCGGCACCATCGGCGCGAAGGAAAAGTCCTGGTGGGCGTACCAACCCGTCCGACGTCCGGAGCTCCCGGCCGGCCAAGCCGCCCACCCCGTCGACCGCTTCATCGAGGCGCGCCTTGCGCAGGAGGGCCTGACCCCCGCCGCGGAGGCCGACCGCGCCGTCCTGATCCGACGCGTCACCTTCGACACCACCGGCCTCCCGCCGACGCCCGAAGCGGTGGAGGCGTTCGTCCAGGACGACGACCCCCAGGCTTACGGGAAGCTGGTCGACCGTCTCCTCGCCTCGCCGGCGTACGGGCAGCGCATGGCCCGCGCCTGGCTCGACCTGGTGCGCTACGCCGACAGCGACGGCTTCCGCATCGACGACTTCCGCCCCACGGCCTGGCGCTACCGCGATTACGTCATCAAGGCCTACAACGACAACAAGCCGTACGACCGCTTCGTGCATGAGCAGCTCGCGGGCGATGAACTGTTCCCCGGCGACCCGGAGGCCCTCACGGCCCTCGGCTACCTCCGCCATTGGATCTACGAATACAACAACCGCGACGCGCGCGGCCAGTGGGAGAACATCCTCAACGACGTGACCGACACCACCGGCGACGTCTTCCTCGGGGCCGGCATGCAGTGCGCGCGCTGCCACGACCACAAGTTCGACCCGCTCCTCCAGCGCGACTACTACGCGCTCCGGAGCTTCTTCAACAATACCCTGCCCGTCGAGGACCGCATCGCCTGGACGAAGGACCAGGCCGCCGAGCACGCCGGCCAGCTGGCGAAGTGGGAGCAGGAGACGCAGGCCATCCGCGCCGAAATCGCCGCGCTCGAGCGGAAGTACCGCGAGACCGCGACCGAGAAGGCCATCGAGATATTCCCGGACGATGTCCAGGCGATGCTCCGCCGGCCGGAGGCGCAGCGGACGCCCTACGAACGGCAGGTCGCCGCGCTGGCCTGGCGCCAGATCGATTACGAATACGCCCGCCTGGACCGGTCCATCAAGGGGGAGGACAGCGTCCGGCACGCCGACCTGAAGCGCCGGCTCGCCGAGCATGACAAGCTCAAGCCCGCGGAGCCGCCCTACGTGCTCGCCGTCCGCGAGACCGGCGCGACGGGGATCGACGCCGTCATCCCCAAGAAGAACACCGTCGTCCCGCCCGCCTTCCTCACGGTCCTCAGCGCGCAGTACCCAGCCGAGCCCGCCCGCATCACCCCGCCCGCCGACGGGACCTCCACCGGCCGGCGCGCCGCCCTCGCCCGCTGGCTGACCGAACCGTCCAACCCCTTCACCGCGCGCCTCGCGATGAACCGCCTCTGGCAACTCTGCTTCCGCCGCGGCCTCGCGCCCTACGCGAGCGACTTCGGCCGGCTCGGCGAACCGCCTTCGCACCCGGAGCTGCTCGACTGGCTCTCCGCCGAATTCATGGCCCGGGGCTGGGACCAGAAGGCCATGCATCGCCTCGTCCTGACCAGCGCCGCCTACCGCCGCTCCTCCACGCACGCCGCCCCGCAGGCCGGTCAGCTGAAGGACCCGCAGAACGTGCTCCTTTGGCGCAACCAACCCCAGCGCCTCGAGGCGGAACAGATCCGCGACGCCCTCTTCGCCGCGTGCGGCGACCTGAAGGCCGACAAGCAAGCGGGGCCGAGCGTCGTGTACGGCGAACCGGTGCGCAGCATCTTCACGCGCATCATGCGCAACAACCGCGACCCGCTCGCCGACGTCTTCGACGCGCCGCAGTGGTTCAGCAGCGCGTCCTCCCGCGACGTCACGACGACCCCGATCCAGTCGCTCCTGCTCCTCAACAGCCCGTTCATGCTCAAGCGCGGGGAGCTCCTCGCCGCACGGGTCGCCCAGGAGGCGCCCGGCGACGAAGCCGCCCAGATCCGCCGGCTTTACCAGCTGCTGTTCGCGCGGGCGCCCCGCCCGGCGGAGGCGGGCCGCGCCGCGGCCTTCCTGCGGGAAGTGCGGGCGCAAAAGGCGCCGGCCAAGGTGGCCGCGGCCGTCGCCAACGACTTCCAACCCGAGAAGGTGCCCTTCCGCGACGGCCAAGGCGCCCACCTCGAGCCCGGCCATCGGCAGCCCTTCGTGGCGCCCGGCGCCACCGAGGCCGACTTCGCCCGGGGCTTCACCATCGAGGGGGTCATCGTGCCCCGCACCGTGAGCGACGGCGGCGCCGTCCGCGTCATCGCCGCCCAGGTCGGCAAGGGCAAGACCGACGGCTACTGGCAGTTCGGCATCACCGGCCAGAAATCGCGGCGCGCCCCGCGCGTGCTCGTGCTCCAGGCCTACGGACCGCTCGTCGGCGGCGGCTTCGGCGAAGCCGTCCAGTTCTCGAACCTCCGGATCGAACTGAACAAGCCCTACTACGCCGCCGCCGCCGTGCGCTACGCCGACCAGAACGGGCCGGGCGAGGTGACGTTCACGCTCAAGGACCTCGCCAACGACGACGAACCCCTGCTCCACGACCGCACCCCCACCCTGCTCACCGAGGTGCGCACCGCCACGCAGCCCATCCAGCTCGGCGGCAAGGGGACCGATCCCGAAAGTTCCTTCCACGGCGTGATCGACGACCTGCGCCTGAGCGTCGGCGCACTCGACGACCAAGGCCTGCTCTACGCCAACGAGGACATCAAGCCGAGCGCGCTGGGCTTCTGGCGGTTCGAGACCAAGACCGGGACGATGCGCGATTCCTCCGGCAAGGGCCGCGACCTGACCGTCGGCGCGGCCAAGGCGGCCGCCCCGGCCCCGGCGGCCAAGGCCGCCCACGCCCCCTTGGCCGCGCTCTGCCACGCCCTCCTCAATTCCTCCGAATTCCTCTACGTCGAATGAACGACCCACGCTGCCATCGCGTCGAAGCCTCGTCCTCCCGGCGCGATTTCCTCTTCCACGCCGGCCTCGGCCTCGGCGCCATGGCCTTCAGCGACCTCCTCGGGAAGGAACTGACCGTCCCGGCCCCCGGCACCCCGCTCCAGCCCGGCGTCGGTCAGATCAAGCCGCGCGCCAAGAGCGTCATCTTCCTTTTCATGGAGGGCGGTCCGTCGCAGATGGACCTCTTCGACCCGAAGCCGCTGCTCAACAAACTCGCCGGCCAGCGGCTGCCGGACAGCTTCGGCTCCGTCATCACCGCGATGGGCGAGTCGAAGTCACCCCTGCTCGCCTCGAAGCGGACCTGGAAGCAGCACGGCCAGTCCGGCCAATGGTTCTCCGACTGGATCCCGCACATCGCCTCCTGCGCCGACGACCTCGCGGTGATCCGTTCCTGCAAGGCCGACGGCATCAACCACTCCGCGGGCGTCTGCCAGATGAACACTGGCTCCATCCTCGCGGGCAAGCCGTCGCTCGGCTCCTGGATCAACTACGGCATCGGCTCCGAGAACCGCAACCTGCCGTCGTTCATCGTGATGCAGGACAACCAGAACACCGTCATCAACGGCCCGCGCAACTGGGGGGCCGGCTTCATGCCCGCCGTCTACCAAGGCGTGCGCATCTCGGGCGGGTCCGAGCCGATCCCCCACCTGAACACGCCCGAAGCCGTCAGCGCCGACCTCCAGAAGAGCAAGCTGCAGCTGATCAACAGCGTGAACCAGGAGTTCGCCGCCCGCTACCCCGACCGCTCCGAGCTCGGCGCCCGCCTGGCCGGCTATGAGCTGGCCGCGCGCATGCAGGCCGAGGCGCCCGGCGTCGTCGACCTCACCGGCGAGACCGAGGCCACCCGCAAGCTCTACGGGCTCGACGACAAGACGACCGAGGGCATGGGGCGCCTCTGCCTGCTCGCCCGCCGCATGGTGGAGCAAGGCGTCCGTTTCGTGCAGATCTACCATGGGGCCGGCTCCAAGTGGGACGCCCACGCCAAGATCGAGAGCAACCACGCCGGGCTGTGCGCCTCGATGGACAAGCCGGTCGCCGGCCTGCTCAAGGACCTCAAGGCCCGCGGCCTGCTCGAGGATACGCTCGTGGTCTGGGGCGGCGAGTTCGGGCGCACCCCGATGTCGGAGAAGGGCGACGGGCGCGACCATAACCCCACCGGGTTCACGATGTGGATGGCCGGCGGGGGCGTGAAGGGTGGCCAGACCATCGGTACCACGGATGAGCTGGGCCTCCGCGCCCAGGAGACCCCGCTGCATGTCCACGACCTGCACGCCACCATCCTCTGGTTGCTGGGCATCGACAACATGGGCCTGACCTACCGCTACAAGGGTCGCCCGGAGCGCCCGACCCAGAACGAGGGCGAGCCGTACAAGAAGATCGTCGGCTGACCGATGCGCCCAACCTCGCTCACCCTCCTCCTGCTGGCCGTCGCCGCAGGCGCCATCGAACACCGCATCAAACCAGGCGAAGACCCGCAGGCGATCCTCGACGCGGCCGCGCCAGGCGACAAACTCACCTTCCTGCCGGGCCTACACCAGCACGGGCTGAAGAAGCACCGCGCGATCCTCTACGTGGACAAGCCCATCGAGATCGAGCTGCTGGCCGGAGCGACCCTGAAGCTCGCCGACGGCGTCTGCCAAAAGGAAAGCGTCGGCGAGATCACGACCGACCAGGATTCCGGCAAGAAACTCGACGACCTCGAGGTCGGCGGCGCCTTCGACCTCCGCAAGGGCAAGGTCGAAGGGTCGGAACTGTTCGGCAGCACGGTCTACACGCTCATCGTGACCGGCGGCAAGGATGGCGCGCCCGACACGCTCGCCTGGGGCGACGGCAAACTCTTCGACACCCCCCACCAAGGCATTCCGCTTACCGGCGACTGGCAGGAACTGAGCCATGGCTTGAAGGTCCGCTTCGCGAACAAGGCCGGCCACGGCGCACGCAGCCTCTGGTTCGTCTCCTACGACGCCCCCGAGGCCTACGGCATCCGCATCGGCCACGGACGGCAACGGGATTACATTTCCGGCGTGCGCCTCACCGGCAAGGGCACCATCGACCTGAACGCCACCCACAACGACCTGCCCAGCGGACTGGTGAAGAACATCAATGCCTGCGTGCTCATCCATGGCCGCGTGCGCAACGTGCTCGTCGAAGGCATCACGATGACCGATACCATGCGCGCGGTGATGATGTACGGCGAGCACACGGGGAAGTTCCTGCCCGGCGGCAAGGTCGGCCCCGGCGAATCGTTCGACGCCGAGAACATCACGGTCCAGTTCACCCGCACGCTCAACCCCAACGGCAGCGGGACCCTGCTCGGCCACCCTTCCTTCCGCGGCGGGCTGCGCAACGTCCGCTGCAACCACAACTATTTCGAGACGAAGCTCACCGCCATCGAGCCCAACTTCAACCTCGATGGCTATGAGGTCATCGGGAACCACATCAAGAGCGACGGCGAGGCCATCCACTGCTGGCGCCACTCGAAGAACGGCGTCATCGCCGACAACCTCCGCCTCGGCGACCCGACCTTCCGCAAGGTCGTCAGCGTCAACGCCCCCACCGGCTGGGAAGCGCCGATGCCGCCGGTCATGCGGAACAACCGGAACGCCCTCGGTGACCGCGCCCAAGGCCCCGTCACCAGTCTCGAGCCCGTGCCCTTCGGCCGTCGCCTGCTGGTCAGCGACTATGTGGGCAACCAGGTGGCCATCATCGCCGCCGACGGCCGGGTCGAATGGTCCACCCCCGCCGAGAAACCCCAGGATTGCTGGCTCCTCCCCAACGGCAACGTGCTCTTCAGCCACGTCAAGGGCGCCAAGGAAGTGCGGCCGGACCAGTCGATCGCGTGGCAATACGTCGCCGAGGCCAAGACCGAGATCCAAGGCTGCCAGCCGCTGCCCGACGGCC
>JBEELT010000051.1:0-12181 GCA_041167995.1 Verrucomicrobiota bacterium
GGAGGCCGCCCGCGTCATCGCCGGCTACACGCTCGGCGGCGCCGACATGCTCCGCCGCGCGATGGGCAAGAAGATCCGCGAGGAGATGGAGAAGCAGCGCGACATCTTCGTGGCCGGCGCCAAGGCGACCAACGATATCGACAAGAAGAAGGCCGAGGAGATCTTCGCCACGCTGGAGAAGTTCGCCGAGTACGGCTTCAACAAGTCCCACTCCGCGGCCTACGCGATCCTCTCGTACCGCACGGCCTACCTGAAGGCCAACTACCCGGTCGAGTTCATGTCGGCCCTCCTCACCTCCGAGCAGGGCAACGCGGACAAGCTCGCGGAGTTCGTGGCTGAGGTCGAGGCCCTGGCAATGCGGATGCTGGGGCCGGACGTGAACCAGTCCGACACCGACTTCACGCCCGTGGCCAAGGACAACGCGATCCGCTTCGGCCTCGGCGCCATCAAAGGCGTCGGCGAGATGGCCGCGCGCGCCATCGTGGCCGAACGCGAGAAGGCCGGACCGTTCAAGGATTTCGGCGACTTCGTCGGCCGCATGGGGGACGCGGACCTCAACGCCCGTACGCTGGACTGCCTGGCCCGCGCCGGGGCCTTCGACTTCACCAGTGAAAACCGCCGCCACCTCGTCGACTCGATCGAGTCGGTCCGGCGCCACTTCTCGACCGAGCGCAAGGAACGCGAACGCGGCCAGGGCAGCCTCTTCGACCTCCTCGGGGCCGAGGACGCCGGCGCGGCCCGCCCGTCCGACCTCATCCTCCGCAAGTCGGAGCCGATGCCGAAGCTGGAGATGCTGAACAACGAGAAGCAGCTCCTGGGCTTCTACCTGAGCGGCCACCCGCTCGCCGACTACCATGGCCTCGACGAGGCGGTCGCGACGTTCGCGACGACGCCCGACCGCATCGAGCTCGACCGCAAGGAACGCCACACGGTCCGGATCTGCGGCATCCTGGGTGGACTTGAGAAGAAGATCTCCAAGAAGGACAACCGTCCGTGGTGCCTCTTCACCGTCGCGTCGCGGAACGTCACCATCCCCGTGAGCATGTTCTCCGAAGCGTTCGAGGCGGCCCTGACCTTGCGCGACGGCGACCAGCCGCTCTTGGCCGACGGCGCGCACGTGATGGTCGACGCCCGCCTGAGCTACCGCGAGGAGCGCGGCGAGTGGAACATCAGCGCCCACGGCCTCCATCCGCTCCGCGGCGCCCCCGCCCTGATCAAGAAGATCCTCTTCGCGCTCAAACCCGGCCCCGAGGCCGGACCGTTCATGGAGAAACTCGTCGCCCACACCCGCAAGGTCGACGGCCCCACGATCGTCCAGGTCGGCTTCCTCCAGCCGGATGGGCGCGTGCTCGTAGCCGAGGCCGCCCGCGGCATGACCACGCGCTTCGACCCGGCCACCTACGGCGCCTTCGCGCGCGACCCGGCCTGCGCCGGCGTCCAGATCGACGCCGCCGCCCCGGCCCAGCCGCCGCAGCGCAAGTACGGCCCGCGGTCTTGAGCGGGCCGAATCCACGGCGGCTCAGCTCCGGCGGCGCAGGACGGAAACCTTTCCCCGGCGGTCGACCAAGTCGAAGCCCACGCCAAGGATTTCCGCGAGGACCTGCGCATGCGTCAGGGGACGGCCGCCTTCCTCGACGTCATGGCACTCGACGATGATGCCCGCGAAATGGCGGAGCGCCGCCGATTGGCGGCGGGCAAGGCCCAGTTCCATCCCTTCGATGTCCATGACGAGCCAAGAGGCGTCGGGCAGGCCGTGCCGCGCGATGACGTCGGCCAGGGATGACGCCGGCACGCGCAGGTTGCCGACTCGTTCCGGCCCCGCTCCCGTGGCCACGGCGCCTCCTTGGCTATGGTCCGCCGACCAGGCGAAGGCCACCTCGAAGGCGCCTTCCTCCGCGATGGCGCACGGCACGAGTTCCCACGGCGCGTTCGGGTGATTATGCGCGACCAGCTGCCGCGCGATGTTCGCCAACTGGGGGACGGCCTCATAGGAGACCAGCCGGGCGGGGCGCCGACCGAGGATGACGGAGGAGACGATGCCCAAGCTCGCGCCCAACTCGAGGACGACGCTGCCGGGGGGAAGGTAGGCCTGGATAAACCGAGCCTCCTTGGCCTCATAGGATCCGGCGTCCAGCTGCTGCAGGACGACGGCCGAAGGCACGAGCCGCAGGGGGATTTCGACGCCGAACAACCGGGGGTCGCCGCGATAACCCATTTTCCGCGCGATTGCCAGGGCCCGCCATTTCACGGATGCGTACAGCCTCATGCATCCGAATCTACCCTGGGTCTTGAGTCATACTAGCATAATCTGTGCGGTGGACTTTTTCGGAGGTCCTCGGCCCGGGGAGCAGGGCTATGCACCGCATGCAGGGAAGGCTATGCATGATCGCGTGAAGGCCATTCACGCCTTCCCATCCGCGGTGCGGGCGCGCTCAGCGGCCGAGGTCGGCCAGAATCGTGCGGACGATGACGTCGGCGAAGTGATCCTGGGAGAATGGTTTGGCCCGGTCCGACCCCAGGAAGGCGCGGATCCGCTCCTGGTAGGCGCGATAGGCCGCGTCATCGATGCCGCGCAAGCGCGCGTCGAGCTCGGCGGGCGTCGCGAAGGCGCGTCCGTCGACAAAACAATCGGCCGGCACGAGCTCGGCGATTTCCTTCGGGCCGACGTAGACCGGGACGCAGCCGGCGCGGAAGCAGTCGAAGAGCTTCTCCGTGACATAACCCGGCAAATCGCGGCAGTTCTCGTGGGCGAGGCAGAAGCGGGCGCGGGTCAGCAGCTCGATCTTGTCGTCCACCGGGCCGCGCCAGGTGGCGTAGGGAGACTTCGCGGGCAGGAAGCGGGAGATGACCTTGCGGAACTGGTTGCGCACGCGCCCCCAGCGCCCGGGCAGCGCGGCCGGTCGCTCCCAGCCCCGGCCGAAGAGATGAAAGCCCGTCGGGGCGTGGCGCTCATACCAATCGAGGATCCGGACGCGGGCTTGGTACTGGTCGCGCGGGTCGACCACCGTGAGCGCCTTGTTGGAGGCGACGAGGACGCAGAAGAGCGACCGTTTTTCCGGGCCGTTCCAGCCCTCGGTCTCGAAACGGTTGGGATAGAGGAGCGGGACCGTCCGAGGGTCGTCGCGGAGCTCGCCATCCCAGGCGAACCACTTCGCGTAACGGGCGAGGGCCGCGCGGTCACGGTTGAGCGGGCGGATCAGCGGGTTCTCGTAGAGGTAGACGTAGGCGCGGGCCGACGGATCCTGGCGGCGGCAATTGATGTGCAGCTCGAACTCGATCGGACGGCCGGCGTTGAGGTCGGGCGTGTTCAGCTCGATACCCGCGGCGAGGAAGCGTTCGCGCAACTTGGCATACGGCAGATAGAACTCGCCGTTGTTCTCCCCGGCGCCGGGCGTGAAGAGGCTGTTCTCCGCGTAATCACGGTAGAGGACGGAGGCGTATCTCATAGGTCGCGGGCGGAGGTGAGCTGGGCGCTGAAATGGCTGGCGGCGTAGAGCGGACGGGCAGCGGCCGCTGCGGCGAGCTTCTTCGCGGCGAGTTCGGCGGCGGGCATCTCCGCGAAGGCGCGGAGGGCGGCGGCGAGGGCCGGTACATCGCCGATCGGTTCGACCACGCGTCCGACCATCCCTTCGGCCCACGGCACCGAGGGCAGGCCGACCGGGTACGCGACGACAGGGACGCCGCAGACGAGCGCCTCGCCGACCATCATCGGGCCGTTGTCGTTCGTGGAAGGATTCACGAAGAAGTCGGCTGACTGATAGGCCACCGCGATGGCCGCGTCGCCCCGGCGGACACCGAGCTCGGTGTGGGTGATATGCTTCCAGCCATCGCCCATGAGACCGGTCTCGCCGAGCACGGCGACGTGCAGGGCGACGCCCTGGTCGTCGAGCAGCCGCAAGGCCTGGAGGAGGAGCCCGAAACCCTTGTAGGTGAGGGCGGGGTCGATGCCGCGGACGAGCAGGACGCGGGCCTCGGCGGGCAGGCCGAGCGCGGCGCGGGCGGCCCGCGGATCGTCGACGGGGCGGAGCACGTCGAGGTCGAGCGGGATCGGGAAGACCTTCGACGGGAGCCCGCCCGTGATCGCGCTGTCGCGGGCCTGGCGGGCGGACCATTCGGTCGGCGCCAGCAGCACCGCGCCGACCTCCCGCCAGATGCGCCGCCGTTCCGCCGACTGACGGGCCGACAGGTCGTCGGCATCCTTGGAGCCGATCAGCGGGCAGGCCCCGCAGCCGGTCAGGTACTTGGGGCAACCCAGATTGGAATGGCAGCCTCCGGTGACGTGCGCCATGTCGACCTGCCAGAGCACGATGCGGGCGCCGAGGGCCTGGGAAATGTCCCGGATGACCGGGGCGGTCACGAACGCGCCGGCCCAATGGACGACGACGAGGTCCCACTTCTCCGAGCGGGCGCGGGCGTCGCGGATGATCGGCTCGGCCGGGAAATTGGCCTCGGCGTCGAAGTCGTAGACCCCGACGGGCTTGAGGTGAAGCCGGCGCAGCTTGGCCCAGACGCGACCGAGGCCCCAGGTCAGTTTCTGGAAAGGAGTGAGCAGACGACGAGCGTCGACCATCGCAGGTACGTCCGGGCGCTTCTGCTTAATGACGTAGGCGACGGAATCGTGGCCCTGCCCGAGCAGGGCGCGATGGATCCGCACGAAGCCGTCGGCGGCTCCGCCGCCGCTGTCCATCTTGGAGAGGTGCAGAATCTTCATCCCTGCGAAGGGGATAAGTCGGGCCCGCCCCGCTGACGAACCAAAAGCGCCGCCGCCAAACGCATTGAAAAATGCCGGGGAGCCACAAGGATGCGGCGCGATGGCCCCGCTCATCTATGTGATCAACCTCGACCGCGACGCCGAGCGCATGGCCTCGATCCGCGCCAACCTCGAGACGCTGGGCCTGCCCTTCGAGCGCCTGCCGGCCGTGGTCGGCAAGGAGGTGCCGGACTGGGAGAAGCTCGTCGACCTGCCGGCCTACGCCTGGCGCAACCGGCTGGATACCCCGCGGGCGGGCGAAGTCGGATGCTACCTGAGCCACCTCAAGGCGATGGAGACCTTCCTCCGGACCGACGCCCCGTGGTGCGTGGTCCTCGAGGATGACGTCGAAGTCCTACCCGCCTGCGCCGAAGTCCTCCGGTCCCTGGCCGAAAAGGACGACTGGGACCTCGTGAAACTCTTCAACTTCCACTCCGGGATGCCCGTGACGAAGCGGTCCCTCGCCGGGGGCCACCGGCTCGTCGCGCACCTCACCCGCACGACCTCCTCCGCGGCCTACGTCGTCAACCGCCGAGCCGCCGCGACCTTGCTGAAGTCCATGCGGCCGATCTCGGAGCAGGTCGACCACGCCTTGGACCGCCCCTGGGAGACCGGCTTGCGCACCCGCGGCATCCGCCCCATGCCCGTGGTGCTCGCCCCCGTCGCGCACACGACCAGCACCATCGGCTATCAGGATCGCTCGAAGGCCCGGCGGACGCTCGGCAAGTCGGCGAAACTCTTCCTCGCCCGCGCGAAGAAGGAGATCAGCCGGTTCGGCTACGGCCTGTTCGATGCGGTGAGGTGAGCCGCTGGGCCTCTCGTTGGCGTGGCCTCCTTGCCGACTTGCCAACGGGCCAACTGGCGCGGCCCCTAATCGAACAAGACCGCGTCGGCCGGTCGGCGACGGCGCGCCCATAGGATGCGCCACTTGAGGACCTGCCGCATGAGCTTCGAAGAGCCGCGGTGCCCGGAAGTGAGGTAATGGCGGTCGTAACCGGCGTCCGGCGACACCGGCGGGACGTCGGCCCAGTCGTCGGACGGGTCGTAGGCGAAGGCCGGCGCGGCCCACGGACGTCCGCCTTTCCCGAAGTGGGTGCCCATCCCGTCGAAGCCGATGTTGAGGATCAGGTTGCGGGCCGGAAAGACGTTGAGCTGTCCGGCGCGAAGCACCTGAACCATGAACTGATAATCCCACGTCCGAGCCTTGCCCTCCGCGAAGACGGCAAACTCGCGCCGCAGGAAAGCGGCCGCATTGGGATGCAGCGTGCGGAGCCAAGGTTCGTCCGCGCGGATCGGTTCGGGAAACAGGCGGTAGCCTTCCCAGGCCCGGCGCCACGTCGCCCAGCCCCAGCTGGCGGTGATGCGGCTGAAGCCGTGGGAGCCGGGGATCTCGGCCAACGGCGCCATGTTCGATCCCGTGATGGTCGCGACGCGGGGGTCGTGGCGGTGGCGTTCGAGCATCGTCGCGCAGAAACGGAAGAAGGCCGGCGTCGGCAGGCAGTCATCCTCCAGGATGATGCCCTCGCCGGCTTCGCCAAGGAACCAAGAGATCGCGGAACTCACGCCCAGGCCGCAGCCGAGGTTCGCCTCCGGGAACTTCGTGCGGACCTCGCAAGGCCAGTCGACCGCCTCGACCAGTGCGCGGACTTCGGCGACCCGTTCGGCCTCCCCGGGCTTGCCGGGCCGGGGGGCATCGCAAGCCAGGAAGAGTTTGGCGGGGCGGGCAGCCCGTACGGCCGAAAAGACGCGGCGCGTGGAGTCGGGCCGATTGAAGGCGATGATCAGGACAGGGGGTACGGGCAGATCCACGGCTCAATTCCGGACGAAGGGCAAAGGGCTGTCAATTCGCCTCGCCGGCGTGCGGCCGCCGGACGTTCCGGAAATCCGTTTGCCTTGAAGGACGCCCGGCCTAGGGTTGCGCCCCTGCATGCGCTACCTCGTCACAGGCTCGGCCGGATTCTTGGGAGCCAACCTGTCGATGCGGCTGCTGGCGGACGGGCATGAGGTCGTCGGGCTCGACAATTACCATTCCGGGAGCCGCGCCAACACCGCCCTGCTCCTCCGGCGCCCCGGCTTCACCTTCGTCGAGCACGACGTCGTCGACGCCTACGACATCCCCTGCGACGTACTGTGCAACCTGGCCTGCCCGGCCTCGCCGCCGCATTACCAGAAGGACCCGGTCTACACGCTCCGCATTTCGGTGCTCGGAACCCTACATGCCCTGGCGAACGCCGAGCGCCACAAGGCCCGCCTGCTGCACGCCTCGACCTCCGAGATCTACGGCGACCCGCTCGTGCATCCGCAGCCGGAGACGTACCTCGGCAACGTCAACACGACCGGCCCGCGGGCTTGCTACGACGAAGGCAAGCGGGCGGCCGAGACCCTCTGCGCCGACTTCACCCGCCTGGGCCGCGTGGATGCCCGCCTGGTCCGCATCTTCAATACCTACGGGCCGCATATGCGCGGCGACGACGGACGCGTCGTCACCAACTTCCTGCTCCAGGCCATGTCGGGCAAACCGCTGACGGTCTATGGGGCGGGACAGCAGACCCGCTCCTTCTGTTACGTGGACGACCTGATCGAAGGATTCGTCCGCGTCCTGGCGCTCCCCGGGAACCAAGGCCCGATCAACTTGGGCAACCCCAACGAATTCACGATGCTGCAACTGGCAGAAGCCGTCCAGGGCCTCGTCGGCTCGACGTTGCCGCTCAAGTTCGAACCCTTGCCGACCGACGACCCCAAGCAGCGCCGTCCGGACATCGGGAAGGCACAACGACTGCTGGGCGGATGGGAGCCCAAGATCCAGCTGGCCGAGGGCCTCGCAAGGACCTTGGCTTATTTCCGCAAACAGCCCTAAGGTCCGCCCTCATGAAGCGTCGCATCCTTAACATCGCCTGCATCGGCGCTGGATACGTGGGCGGTCCCACGATGGCCGTGATCGCCGACCGCTGCCCGGACATCTCGGTCACCGTCATCGATCTTAACGAAGCCCGGATCGCGGCCTGGAACTCCTCGTCGCTGCCGGTCTACGAGCCCGGCCTCGACGAGGTCGTACGTCGCACGCGCGGTCGTAATCTTCGCTTCATCCCCCAGCGTGACGGAGCGGCGGCGGTCGCCGCGGCCGACGCGGTCTTCATCTCAGTCAACACGCCGACCAAGACCCAAGGCGCGGGAGCAGGCAAGGCCTCCGACCTCAGCTACGTCGAAGCCTGCGCTCGCTATATCGCCGAACATGCGACTGGACACACGATCGTGATCGAGAAATCCACGATGCCGGTCCGGGCGGCCGATACGATCAAGCGGATCCTCGCGACCAGCCCCCACGGCGGCACTTTCGACGTCCTCTCGAATCCGGAGTTCCTCGCCGAAGGCACAGCGATCCGGGACCTCGAGAAGCCTGACCGCGTCTTGATTGGCGGCGAAGCACCGGAGGCGGTAGCGGCCCTCGCCGAGGTTTATGCGCATTGGGTTCCGGATCCGGCTATCCTCCGGACGGGACTCTGGTCGGCGGAGTTATCTAAGCTCGCTGCGAATGCCTTCCTGGCCCAACGCGTCTCGTCGATCAATGCCATCTCCGCCTTATGCGAGGTTACCGGTGCGCAGGTCGAAGAAGTAGCCAAGGTCCTCGGCAGCGACTCCCGAATCGGCCCGAAGTTCCTGAAGGCCTCGGTGGGGTTCGGCGGATCGTGCTTCAAGAAGGACCTGCTCTCCCTGGTCTATCTCTGCGAATTCTACGGGCTGACGGAGCCGGCGGCCTACTGGCAGTCCGTCCAGGACCTGAACGAATGGCAGAAGCGTCGTTTCGCGCAGATGGCCGCCGCCCACGCCAAGAAGCACGGGGGCGTCGTCGCCGTGCTCGGCCTGGCGTTCAAGAAGAATACCAACGACTTCCGGGAATCCCCCGCTATCGACATCTGCAATCACCTTCTCGCGGAAGGCGTGAAGCTGCGACTACAGGACGAGCGCGTCGACCCAAAGGCGTTCGGCGAAGTCCTGGTCGATGAGTATAAAGCCGGTTTCAGCTTCTTGAGTGAAGTAGCGGAAGCAGTTCGAGGGGCGGACGCCATCCTCGTACTTACTGAGTGGGATCAGTATGCGACGCTCGACTGGCGAAAGCTGTCCACGGTTGCGGCGCCGGGCGTCATGATTTTCGACGGACGCACCGTAGTGGACCCTGTAGCCGCAAGCGCAGCCAGCCTACCCGTCTTCACCGTAGGTATCGGCGCTGCCAAGTAAGGTGCCAGGGTGGTCGAGTAATTGGGTGGGGACGGCCTCCGAGCAGTCCACTCGGCGGGCTCGGAGAGCCCGCCCTACCTAAGATTCCCAACCCATCAGCCGGTCTCCGGTTCCCCTTTAAGTTAAGTTCGTTTGCCCCCTTGCCAACATATCAACTGGCCGACGGGTCAACTCATTAGCTCTCGTTCTGGCCCTCGGGCCAACCGATCAACTACTCCTGCATCTCTCTGGTCAACTGGGCCTCTGAGCCTCCGGGCCTCTATAGTCTTCAACCATTCACCACCGCGATCACCTGCGCCACCTGTTCGTCGGTCATCACTGGGCTGACAGGGAGCGAAACGACTTCGCGGTGCAGGGCTTCGGAAAGCGGGAGCTGCAGATGGCCGAGTTCCTTCGCATAGGCCTGCTGATGGTGCGGGGCGATCGGGTAATGGATCGCCGTCTGCACGCCGCGGTCGAGCAAGCGCTGTTGGAAGGCGGCGCGATCCGGCACGCGGACCACGAAGAGGTGCCAGATGTGGGAGTCTTCGCCGGCGCGGACGGCAGGCAGGCGGACGTTCGGAGCCTTGATCTCGCGGCGGTAACAGGCGGCGATCTCGCGGCGTCGGGCGTTGTCGGCGTCGATGTACTTCAGCTTCACGCGGAGCAAGGCGGCCTGCAGTTCATCGAGGCGGTCGTTGGGGCCCTGGACGAGGTTCTTGTATTTCTCGTGCGAGCCGTAGTTACGCAGGGCGCGGACCATGTCGGCGAGCTTCTTGTGCTTGCAGGTGAGCGCGCCGGCGTCGCCGAGGGCGCCGAGGTTCTTGCCAGGATAGAAACTGAACGCCGCGGCGTCGCCCCAGGCGCCGGCTTTGACACCGCCGATATGGGCGCCGTGAGACTGGGCGGCGTCCTCGAGCAGGAGCAGGCCGCGGTCGCGGCAGAGCTGCGCGATTGCCGGCATGTCAGCGAGTTGACCGTAGAGATGGACGGCGAGGACGGCCTTCACTTCGGGCGTCAAAGCCGCGGCCAGCTTGGCGGCACCCAGGTTGAAGGTATCTTCATCGGGCTCGACGAGCACGGGCCGGAGACGGTTCTCGGTGATCGCCAGGATCGAGGCGATGTAGGTGTTGGCCGGGACCGCGACCGCATCGCCATCTTTGAGGAGGCCCAGCTCTTTCCAGCCACGCAGGGCGAGGATGAGGGCGGAAAGTCCGTCAGAAGTTCCCACGCAATGCGGCGAGCCGACCCACGCGGCGAACTCGGACTCGAAGGCCTTTACCTCTTCGCCGAGGACATACCAGCCCGAGTCGATGACGTGGGCGGCGGCGGCCTTCAACTCAGCCGCATGCCGGGCGTTGATGGCCTTCAGATCGAGGAAAGGGACGTTCATCGGAAGATTTCGGGGTATTCGGCTTGGAGGCGGGGCTTCGCGTCGGCCGGAAGATAGTCCGCTATTGTCCGTCCGTGCTGGTCGCGGGCTGAAGGATCGGCGCCGAGCTCAACCAGGGCCCTGAAGGCGTCCGCGTCGCCGAGCTCAAGCATCCGCGTAAATGCGTACATCAGGGGGGTCGTCCCTCGTCTATTGGCTTTCGTAACGGAGGCACCGGCGGCCGCCAGGGCTCGCAGTGCGGCGACGTTACCGGCATTGGCGGCCTTCATCATCGCGCTCCAGCCTTGGACGTCCTGCAGGTCTAGGTCAGGGACTTCCGCGAGAGCGAGGGGCTGCCCTACTCCGGCGGCCCAGGCATAAAGCTCCTCGTAAGGGCTGTAACGGAGCTCCAAGTCGCCGTCGGCGACGCTTAGCACGCCGTGCCAAGTACCGGTCGGCCGCACCGTGCCGGCGGCGGCGGTCGCGGACCCCGGAATAATGCTGGCGGACCAGACCTTGCGGCCGCCGATGCTTGGAAGCTGATACTCCCAGAAAGAATAGGCGCGGAGCTGTGCGCATACCTGCGAAACGCCGAGCGAGGTATCGACGGCGAGTTTCCCGTAGTCTAGGTCGCGTCGACGGAATAGGCTGGCGGCGGACTCGTCCTGCGGCACATCTCGGGCCTGGCCGGAACGGAGCAGCTCAAGCGCTTCCCGAAAGAGGGACAGCCCTTCGGCGAGGTACCTGAAATAGAGGTCGCGGGCCGTCCAGCTGGCGCCGATCGGGAAAGTGCGCTGGCACAGGATGGGGCCAGTATCGATGCCGGCGTCGATACGATGGAAGGTCACACCCGTCTCCCGCTCGCCGCGCAAGATAGGCCAGACCGAGGTCGCCACGCCGCGATAAGCGGGTAGCTTCGAGAAATGCACATTGAACAGCCAATCGCTGGAGAACTCCGCAGGCTTCAGTATCCGGTCGAATTCGACCGAGAAAAACCAGAGGTCCTTGACCGTCTTCATCTCGTCCAATGTCGCGCACGCCACGCCGGCGCGTCGGGCGTGGAATCCTAGGGATTGCTGCCACGTGCTCCGGCCTACGTCGTCCTTGTTCAAAATGACACGGATTCGTCCGGGCTCGATGCCGAGCGAAAGCAGGTGCTGAAGACAACCAACTGCGATGTCGTTCTTCCCGGCTAGGCAGAATTGGGAGTCGGGAGTCTTGAAGAGATCATCACCCATGTCGGATGAATTGGTCGCGGTCGCGGATATAGTCGGCCTCGTCGTACTCGGCGGAGGCGAAGACCATCAGGACGCAGTCAGGAGAGAAATCATGCATCTCTCGCCAGAGCCCGGGCCCGATGAGCAGGCCCTTCGCATGGGAATCGAGCACGACGCTCTCTTCGCGACGGCCGTCGAAGAGGCTGAGGCGGACGGAGCCGGCGACGCAGACGCAGAGCTGGCGCAGTTCCTTGTGCGCATGGAAGCCGCGGCTGACGCACGGCTTGGTGCCGTGGATCCAGTAAACGCGACGAACCGGGAAAGGCAGAGCTCCACCCAGTTCGGCGACGGAGAGTCCGCCGCGAGCGTCGCCGCGCTGCGGGATGTTGACGAGCTGGACCAAGGGCGAAGTCATCGACCTTGGGTGATAATGGTCTTCAGGTACGTGCCGTAGCCGGACTTGGCGATGGGCTCGGCGAGTTTGAGCAACTGGGCGTCGTCGATGTAGCCGCGGCGCCAAGCGATCTCCTCGATGCAGCCGATCTTGAAGCCTTGGCGGGCTTCGACGATCTGCACGAACTGCGAAGCCTGGAGGAGCGAGTCGAAGGTACCGGTATCGAGCCAGGC
>JBEELT010000052.1:0-12028 GCA_041167995.1 Verrucomicrobiota bacterium
CCGCGGTCGGCTTCGCGTCGCCGGCGAACGCCACTTCGGGGATGGCCGGGACGCCAGCCGCGCGCATCGCGCGCTTGGTCGCGACCTTATCCATGCAGAGACGGCTGGCCGCGGCAGAGCAACCCGCAAAGGCGATGCCCCGGGCCTCGAGTTCGCCCTGGATCCCGCCGTCCTCGCCCCACCCGCCGTGCAGCGCGGGGAACACAACGTGACGAACGGGGTCGAGCCAGGCGGGCAAGGCGTCGGTCGCCAGTTCGACGAGGCGCGCGCCGGGCACGACTCCGGTCACCGCCCGGCCGGAGCGGAGCGAGACCTCGCTTTCCGAGGAGCGGCCGCCGCACAGAACGACGATCTCGCGGGCGGCACTCACAGGAGTTCCCTCCATTCGCGGCCGAGCGCGACGATCTCGGGTTGCAACTCGACGCCGGCCGAGGCGCGGACGCCCGCGCGGACCTCCCGCATGAGCGCCAGGAAATCCGCGGCGGACGCGCCGCCGCCGTTGACAAGGAAGTTGGCGTGGATCGGCGAGACGGCGACCGCGCCGACGGCCCGTCCCTTGAGCCCGCTCGCGTCGATGAGCTGGCCGGCCTTGGCCGCGGGCGGGTTGCGGAAGACGCAGCCGGCGCTGGCCTCGCGAGGCTGGGAGGCGCGCCGGCGGGCCGCCATGGCTTCCATGCGGGCCCGGATGGTCGCCGGTTCGTCGCGACCGGTCGCCCGCAGGATGGCGGACAGCACCACGCCGCCATGCAGCTGCGGACAATCCCGGTAGAGCGCGTCGAAACAGTCGCGACGGGCGGCACGGACGCGCCCCTGGGGCGAGAGCCATTCGATCGATTCGACGACGTCGAAGATCCAGCCGCCCATCGCGCCGGCGTTCATCCGCAGCGAGCCGCCCACCGTGCCGGGGATGCCTTCGAGGCACTCGAACCCGGCGAGGCCCGCGCGTGCGGCCACGCCGCAGAGCTCCTTCAGGCGCGCACCGCCGCCGACGCGCAACCGGCCGTCCTCCAGCGGTTCGACCTGACCCCAGGCCTCCGGCGCCAGGTGCAGGACCAGCCCGTCATAGCCGTCGTCGGGCACGAGCAGGTTGGAACCGCGGCCGAGGACGAAGTAGCGGAGGTCGAGCTCGGCGGCCGCGCGGAGCAACGTCACCACGTCGTCGACGGTGGCGGGCTCGGCGTACCAACGGGCCGCGCCGCCGATCCCCAGCGTCGTCCGCCGGGCGAGCGGTTCGTTCGCCCGGAGGACGCAGCCCGTGGAGAGCCGGTCGGCGACGAGGTCGGACAGGTCGCGCGAAAGGACGTCCGCGCCCCGGCGGCGCAGCAGCTTGGCGTAGGCCTCGGCGTCGCGCTCGATATCACCGGCGCCGACGAAAGCCACCACGGTGTCCTGGCCGGCCCCGAGACCATCGAGCAAGGGGGCGAGTTCGCGGCGGTCGGCGACGAGGCGGTGGGCCGAACCGGCGACCACGGCGTCGGACCCGCCGCCTTCGACGGCCGCCTCGCCCGCCGCGTAGACGGGCAGGACGAGCGCGTAGTCCGCGAGGGCGAGGGCCTGGCGGAATTCCGCGGCGTACTGGCGCGTACGGGTGTGCCGGTGCGGCTGGAAGACGACGACGAGCCGCCCCTGGTGCGTCTCGCGGATCCACTGCAGCAGCGCCGCGATCTCCGTCGGGTGGTGCGCGTAGTCGGCGAGCACGCGCAGCCCTTTGGCCTCGAAGAGGACGTCCTGGCGACGGCGGATGCCGCGCCAGCGGGCCATCGGTTCGGCGGCCAATCCGCCCGTCACCAGATGCGCGACCGCGAGGGCCATCGCGGCGTTGGCGCGGTTGAAGGTACCCGCGACCGGCAAGGTCACCTGCCCCGCAGGGAAACGGCCCCCGAGGTCGAGCACGGAGGTCGCATGGTCGCCGGCGACAGGCCGGGCGCGGTAGTCGCCGTCGGGCCCGACGCGGAGCACCGGCACCTTGAGGCCGGCGGTGAGGCGCTCGAGACGCTCGTTGCCGGCCGGAATGATGACCGCGGTGCGGGTCCGCTCGAAGAGCGCGCGGAAGACGCCCTCTAGGTCCGCCTCGTCGCGGTAATAATCAGGATGGTCCCAATCGAGGTTGACCGCGACGGTGACGTCGGGCGAGAAGGCGCCGATGGTGCCGTCGCTCTCGTCGACCTCGGCGACGACCCAAGGAGAGGTGGCGGAGGCGCGGGCCGGCGGGAAGGTCGGGTCGCGGAAGAGCCCGCCGAGCACGTAGCCGAAGTCCGCCCCGGCCGAGGCGAGCGCGGCGACGATCATGCCGCAGGTGGTGGTCTTGCCATGGCTGCCGCACACGGCGACGAACCGGCGGTCGGCCACGCGCTCGGCGAGGAGTTCGCCGCGGCGCAGCTGGCGGACGCCCTTGGCGGCGACGAGGTCGAGGGCGGGGTGCCCGGGCTTGATCGCGCTGGAGCGACCGACGACGAGCGGGGCGCGCCCGGCTGACCAGGGGTCGCGCAGGAGCGGGATCTCGGCGTTCGCGAGCTGCAGCTCCATGGGACTACCGGTGGCGTCATCCCAGCCGGAGACCTCGTAGCCCTCCCCTTTCAGGTAGATGGCGAGCGGGCCGACGCCCATGCCGCAGGCGCCGAGCATCCAGGCGGAGGTGGCGGCCGCCGCGCTCATGCCGGGGAGACCCTCCCTCCGCGGGCTTGGGCCCAGGCGACGGTCTCGCGGGCCAGCTCCTCCCAATGGTTGGCCGCGTCGGCGAGCGCCAGCGCATCACGCATCGCCGCGAGCGCGGCGTTGTCGGTGATGCCCCCGAAGGCGACCTCTCCTAGGCGCCCGAGTTCGCGCTCGGGCAGGAGGATCGCGGCGCCGCCGGCGGCGGCCTGCAGCGCGTTCGCGGTCTGGTGGTCGTCGGCGGCGTGCGGAAGCGGGACCAGGATGGCCGGCGTCCGACAAGTCGCGAGTTCCGCCAACGTGCCAGCACCGGCACGCGTGACCGCAAGGTCGGCTGCAGAATAGGCCGCCGCCATCTGGTGGCAGAACGGCAGGAAATGGACGACGGAACCGGCTCGCTCGAGCCGCTCGTCGCGGCCGCCGGGACCGGTCAGGCAGAGGGCGTGAATCCCGCGGGCGGCGAGGTCGTCAAGCCGGGCCTCGACCCAGCGATTCAGCGGCGCGGCGCCCTGGCTGCCGCCAGTGATCAGGAGCAGACGGCCCGTGGCCGGGAAGCCCAGCGTGCGGCGGGCGAGTTCCTTGGCGAGCGGGCGCATCTCCGCCCGGACCGGGTAGCCGGAATCATGCTGGCGCCCGGCCGCCACGCCGGGGATCCGGACGCCGGTCGGGAGGTGGACCGAGCGGGCGAAGCGCGCAATCAAGCGCACGGCCTTGCCGGGGCGGCGGTTTGCCTCGTGCGCCAGCACGGGGACGCCGGCGAGGACGGCGGCGAGCGCGGGCCCGACGCTCATGAACCCGCCGAAGCACACGAGGGCGTCGGGCTTGAACTCACGCAGCAGCGCGCGCGCCGACCAGACGGCCCCGAGGAGCGCGGGGAAGAAGCGGAGCTTGTTAAGCAGGCCCGGCCCGAAGCCGCGGCCGCGGCCCGGTACGAACCGGAGCCGGGGATAGTTCGCCGTCATCCGCGCGTCGACGGCCTTGCTGCTCACGATGAGTCGGCACTCGTGGCCTTCGTCCGTCAGCCGCTGGGCCAGGGCGATCCCGGGGGCGAGGTGGCCGCCGGTGCCTCCGCAGGCGAGCAGGACGCGGCTCATGCGCGCGCCTCCCTGGGCGTGAACACCGGGCGGGACGCCTCCCGGATGCAGTTGAGGACGAGGCCCACCATGCAGGCCATGACGACGAGGTTCGTGCCGCCGTAGCTGAGGAACGGCAGGGAGATGCCCTTGGTGGGCAGGAGCCCCGTGACGACGCCCATGTTCACGAGCGCTTGGATGACGAGGAAGAGCAAGGCGCCCAAGCCGACGTTGAGGCGGTAGAGGTCCGCGGAGTGGCGCAGCGCCCGGTAGCCGAGCGTGAAGATGACGAGGTAGGTGAGCGCGACGAGGCTGGTGGCGACCAGACCGTACTCCTCGCCGATGCCGGCGAGGACGAAGTCGGTGTGCGCTTCCGGCAGGTAGGCCCGGCTCTGCAGGCCAAAACCGGCGCCCGCTCCGGTGAGCCCGCCGACGCCAAAGCCCATCATGCCCTCGAACAGCTGGTAGGCCTCGTCGCCGCGGTTCTGCCACGGGTCGATGAAGGAGACGAAGCGACGGAGCCGGTTGGGCCAGTTGAGGATGAGGATGGTCAGGGCCGTCGCGCCCAGCAGGAGGGTCGGGAGGACGTACTGCCAGCGCACGCCGGAGATGAACATCATGACGCCGCCGACCGCGATGCAGAGCAGGATTGTGCCGAGGTCAGGCCCCAGGGCGATGAAAGCGGCGATGGTGAGCACCACGGCGAGCGGTTTGAGGAAACCTTCGCGGCAATCGCGCCAGCCGGCGGGCGTGAACACGAAAGGCTCGCGGCCGGAGAACTGCCAGATGCGGAAGCGGGGCTCCAGCGTGCGGCGCTGCATGCGCGCGAGGAGGTCGGAGAGCACGATCACGAGCGCGAGTTTGCCCAGGTCCGACGCCTGGAGGCGGATGAACCCCAGGTCGATCCAGCGCCACGAGCCGTTCACGGACACGCCGATCCCGGGGATGCGGGCCGCGAGCATGGCGACGAGCGCGCCGGCGAAGATCCACCACCGGTACGCGCGCACGCGCTCGAGGTTGAGGCGGAAGCAGAGGAAGCCGGCGACCAGGGCGACCACGAGGTAGGCCGCCTGGCGCTCGAACGCGAAGGTGCGGTTGCTCGACGAGAGCGAGATGCCGGCGCTGTACTGCACCACGAGCCCGAAGACGGCGAGGCCGACGGCCAGCAAGGCGATCCACAGGGCCTGCCCGGCGAGGGCGCCGGGCGGCTCCTGTCTGACCTTGATGACCATGCGCGCGGGCGGGGCGGAGGGTTACTTCTTGGCCGGGGCGGCCGGGGCGGCGGGCGCGGCCTCCGTCGCGGCCGGGGCCGGCGTGGTGGAGAGGCGCAGCGGCGTGAGCTCCACGGCGGGCGCGGCAGGGGCCGGCCGGGTCGTGGTCGGACGGGTCGTGGTCGCCGCGGGCTTGGCGGAGGCGGCGCCCGGCGCCGGGATCTTCAGCTTCTGGCCGGCGTACACGGTGGCGCTGAGCGCGATGCCGTTGGCGGCGGCCAGGTCCTTGAGCGCGACTTTCTCGCGCATCGCGATGGTCGTGAGGTTCTCGCCCTTCACCACGACATGGACGCCGCCCGCGCCGACGGCGGCGATCGGGGTGACCTTCGTCGGCGCCGGGGTCGCGATCCGTCCGGTGGTCAGGACGGGCGCGGGCGCGGCGGTCGCGACCGGGAGGCCCGTCCCGGGGGCGGGCGCGGCGACGCCAGACGAGCCGGCGGCGCGGCCCCCGGCGGCGTAGGCGACGGGCGCGCCATCGGTCTCGAGACCGGTGGTGCTGCGGCAGCCGTTGACGCCGACGAGGACGGCGATGACGCAGAGGTGCAGGAGCACGACGGCGGTGACAGTGACGAGGGGACGCATGGTGACTTGGTGTTGTTTGGGTTTTAGGTTTTGGTTTCTAGGAAGAAAGTTGGGGGAAGGACTCAGGCCCGGTTGGCCAGCGCGAGCGCGGCGCGCTCGAAGACGGTCCCGCGCTCCGCGTAACCGCGGAACTGGTCGAAGCTCGAGAATCCCGGGCTGAGGAGGATGGCGGTCGGACCGTGTGCGTCCTTGCCGGCCGCGACGACGGCGTCCTGGAGGCCGGCGAAGTACCGGGCCGGGCGGCCGAGTTCCGCGAGGTGGCGCTGCAGTTCGGGCCCGGTCTCGCCGATGAGGTAGGCGGCCTCGATACGGGGAGCGAGGCGCTCGGCGAAGCGACGGAGGTCCCCGCCCTTCCACTTGCCGCCGCCGATCCAGCGGACCGGGACCTGGAACTGCTCGAGCGCCGCATACACGGCGTGGAAATTGGTCCCCTTCGAATCGTTCCAATACTCGACGCCCTGGGCCTCGGCCACCTTGCGGAGGCGATGCGGGGCGGCGCGAAAGAGGCGGGCGGACTCCTCGAGGGAGCGCATCGGCAGTCCCTTGGCCTGCCAGTAACGGGCGGCGAGCGCCCAGTTCTCCCGCTGCGGCCAGGCCTCGAAGATGGAACCGGCCGGCACGCGGTCGGCGACCTCCGCGCGCGTGGCGACGAGGGCCTCGGCCGGCAGGTCGATCCCGAAGCGGCGGGCATACTCGACGACGGATTCGCCGACGACGAGGACGCCGCCGGGCGGCAGACGCTCGATGAGCCGGAACTTCGCCCGGAAATAGCTCTCGAGCTCGCCATGGCGGTCGAGGTGATCCTCGTCGAAGTTGATCCAGAGCACGGCCTCGGGCGAGAAGTGCCGCAGGTCCTCGGCCTGAAACGAGCTGACCTCGACGACCGCGAGGAAGGAACCGTTGGAGACGGTGGCGTGCAGCGCCGTGAACGGCAGGCCGACGTTCCCGCAGGCGATGGCGTCCTGACCCGCGCGCTTATGGGCGAAGGACAGAAACTCGGTCAGGGTAGTCTTGCCGTTGGTGCCGGTGATCGCGATGGCCGGGCCGCTCCAGAGCAGCGCACCGAAGTCGAGTTCCGCGAGGCACTGCAGGCCGGTGCGCCGGGCGGCGAGGAGCCACGGGTGGGACTGCGCGAAGCCCGGGCTGTAGACCACGAGGTCGTGGCGGGCGGCTTCGTCGGGTCCGAAGACGGCGTTCCCGCCCTGCGCGTCGTAGACCACCGAGGCGAAGCCCGCGGCGCCGAGGGTGTCGGCGACGGCGCGCCCGCTGACGCCCGCGCCGAGGATGGCGGCCGGCCGCGCGAGGCGGCGCCGAAGGCTGTCGGGGAAGTCGCTCATCGCAGTTTCAGGGACAGCAGGCCGAGGAGTCCGCAGAGGAAGGAGAGGATCCAGAAACGGGCGACGACCTTGGTCGCGGGCCAGCCCTTCTTCTGGAAGTGATGGTGGATCGGCGTCATCAGGAACAGGCGCCGCCCGCCCGTGCGCTTGAAGTAGGCCACCTGCAGGAGGACGGACGTCGCCTCGAGGACGAAGACGCCGCCGACGATCGCGAGGAGGAACGGCTGGTGCATGAGGCAGGCCACGGCCCCGAGCGCGCCGCCGATCCCGAGCGCGCCGACGTCGCCCATGTAAATCTCCGCCGGCGCGGCGTTATGCCAGAGGAAGACCACGCCGCCGCCCACGAGGGCCGCGCAGAAGACGGCGAGCTCGCCCGCGCCGGCCACCGGGCTGATCCGCAGGTAATCGGCGAAGACGGCGTGGCCCGCGAGGTAGGCGACGGCGCCGAGGATCAGCGTGGTGATCAGCACGCAGCCGATGGCGAGGCCGTCGAGACCGTCGGTGAGGTTCACGGCGTTGGAGCAGCCGACGCAGACGAGGATGAAGAAGAGCGCGGCGACGGCGGCGCAGGCGACCAGCGGCCAGCCGAACGAATGGGCCGACCACAGCGGGGTCTTCAGCACCGGCGCCCAGATCTCGCAGAAGCTCTCGCGGTAGGCCGGGTCGAGCAGGACGATGCCGACGGCGAGCAGGGCGACGAGCCCCTGCCCCGCCAGCTTCTGGCGCGCGCTGATGCCGTCGGAACTCCCGTGGCGGACCTTCAGCCAATCGTCGACGAAGCCGACGAGCCCCATGCCGACGAGCGACCAGAGGGAGGCCAGCACGAGGACGTTGGGGCGCGCCCAGAGGAGGACCGCGGGGATCATGGCGGCGCCGATGAGTAGTCCGCCCATCGTCGGGACCTTGCCGCCCTCCTTGGCGAGTTCACCCATGAGCGCCTTGGAGCGCTCCGGCTGGCGGAGGCGAGAGAGAGCGCGGATGATCGGGCCGGAAAGCAGCAGGCCCAAGGCGAGCGCGGTGAACCCGGCGAGGATCGCGCGGACGGAGATGTACTCGAAGAGCCGGAACGGGCCCCAGAAGGATTCGAGGTTCTTGAGGAGGTAAAGCATGGCCTAGTGGAACGTCAGCTGCGCGGCCAGCCCGGCGGGCAGGGCTCGCTCCAGCGCGAAGGAGCGGCTGCCCTTGACGAAGACGAAACCGGCGTGCGCCGCGAGGACTGCGCGCACCGCGTCGAGCGTGCCGGCGGCGACGCGGGGACCCGGGCCGACGGGCAGGCCGGCGAGCAGCTGGGCGGCGTCGCCACCGAAGGCGACCACGGCATCGTCCGCGCGGACGGGTAGTTCGGCGCCGCACCCGCGGTGCAGCGCGGCGGAATCGGCGCCGAGTTCGGCCATGCCGCCCAGGACCCAGAGACGCGGGCGGGCGTCGGCGGCGCTGAGACGGTCGAAGCAGCGGGCGGCGTCGAGCAAGGAAGCCGGGCTGGAGTTGTAGCAGTCGACGTAGAAAGTCTGGGCTCCGTCCGCGTGCACGCTCCCCCGTCCGACCGGCGGGGACCAGGCGACGAGCGCCGCCCGTAGGGCCGGGACGTCCGCGCCTACCGCGCGCGCCGCGAGGATCGCCAACGCGGCGTTACGCGCGAGCCCGTCCGAGACTGGGCCGAGCGGGAAGCTTTCGCCGTCGAGGCGCAGGACGCGGCGGCCGCCTTCCTCGCCGAGGCTCGCCTCGACCAGGCGTGCGGGGCGGACGGCGGGGGCCGGCTCGCCGGCGAAACGCACGGCGACGCAGCGGTCCGCATGGACGGCGAAGTCAGGCCAGGCCAGCAAGGAGGCGGGTAGGATCGCGCGACCGCCCTCGGCCAAGGCGGCCACCAAGGTCGCCTTCTCGCGGGCCACGCCGGCGAGCGAACCCACGCCCTCCAGGTGCACGGCCGCGACGGCGGTGACGATCGCCACGTCGGGGCGGAGGATCGCCGCGCTCACGCCCAACTCGCCCGGCACGCTCATCCCGGCCTCGATGACCGCATACCGGTGCCGCGTCGGCTCGAGCCGTAGCAGCATCAGCGGGACGCCGAGCAGGTTGTTGAGGTTGGCCTCGGTGACGAAAGCGGTCGGGCCGAGCAACGCCCCGAGGAGGTCCTTCGTGGAAGTCTTGCCGACGCTGCCCGTGACGCCGACCACGGGACCGGGGAAGCGGCGGCGCCAGGCGCCGGCGACGGCGCGGAGCGCGGCGGCGGCGTCGGCCACGACCAGCTGCGGGAGCGGGTCGGCGACCGGCCGGGCGACCAGGGCGCAGGCGGCCCCGCGGGCGCGCGCGTCGGGCAGGAAATCATGGCCGTCGCGGCGGTCCGTGCGGAGCGCCACGAAGACCTCGCCGGCGCCCAGCGCGCGGGTGTCCGTGCCGAAGCCCGTGACGGCGGCGGGCGCGGTCGTCCAGCGCCCGTCGGTCCAGGCGGCGAGGTCGGCGGCGGCGAAGGTCGGCATCACGCGGCGGGCCCCCTCCGGGCGGCGAGGATCTCGCGGACGACCTGCCGGTCGTCGAACGGGACCACGGTGTCGGCGAACTCCTGGGTCGTCTCATGCCCCTTGCCCGCGATGACGACGCAATCGCCCGGGCGGGCGGCGGCGAGGGCGCGGCCAATCGCCTCGCGGCGGTCGGGCACGAACTCGAGGCCGGGCAACGGCCCCAGGTCGCCGCGCATGTCGGCGAAGATCGACTCGAGACCTTCCTTGCGCGGGTTGTCGGCGGTGGCCCACGCGAGCTGCGCAAGGTCGGCGACGGCGCGGGTCATGGCGGGACGCTTGCCGCGGTCGCGGTCGCCGCCGCAGCCGAAGACGCAGAGGACGCGGCCGGGCGTGATCCGCCGGAGCATGCCGAGCGCGTTGCGCAGGGCGTCGTCCGTGTGGGCGTAGTCGACGAACACCGGGAAAGGCTGGCCGGCCTCGACGCGCTCCATGCGACCGGCCACGCCGGGGAAGACAGCCACGGCGGCGGCCAGCGCCAGCGGGTCGCGCCCGAGCGCGGCGGCCATGGCCAGGGCGCACAGGACGTTGGCGACGTTGTAGTCGCCGGCCAGACCCGAGGTGAAACGCTGGGTGCGCCCCTGCCAGCGAACGGCGAAGACGGCGCCCGCGGTGTCGAGGGCGAGGTCCGTGGCGCGCAGGTCGGCGTCCGGCGAGAGACCGAAGGTGAGCGTGGGGCCGCGGCGGCGGCAGGCCTCGGCGAGCACGCGTCCGCTCGGGTCGTCGACGTTGACGACGGCTACGCCGGGCACCTCGCCGTTACGTCCGTCGAAGAGCGCGGCCTTGGCCTCGAGGTAGGCGGACATGTCGCCGTGGTAATCGATGTGGTCGCGCGTCAGGTTGGTGAAGGCCGCCACGTCGAAGCGGAAACCATGGACGCGATCCTGATGGAGGGCGTGCGAGCTCACCTCGAGGCAGGCGCCCGCGCAGCCCGCGTCGGCCATCTGGCGGAAGAACCCAGCGAGGTCGGCCGACTCCGGCGTGGTCTTGAACGAGGGGATCGAGCGGCGTCCGAGGTGGTAGCGAACCGTGCCGATGAGGCCCCAGGCCTCGCCGCCGTCCTGCAGCAGATGGCGCAGCAAGGTGGAGACGGTCGTCTTGCCGTTGGTGCCGGTGACGCCGGCCAGGCGAAGGGCGCGCTCCGGATGGCCGTGGAAGCGGCGGGCGACCTCGGCGAGGACGCGACGCGGGTCGGCCACCTGGGCGGCCGCGACCGCCGGCAGCCCGGTGACGGACTGGCCGGTGACGATGGCGGCGGCGCCGCGCGCGATCGCGTCGTCCAAGAAGGCGTGGCCGTCCGCGCGGCGACCGGGCAGCGCGAAGAAGAGCGCGCCCGGGATGATGCGGCGGCTGTCGGTCACGACGCAGGAGACGCGCGCCTGCCAGTCGCCGGCCCGGCCGAGCACGGGGAGACCCTGGAGCAGGGACTGGAAGGTCGGGCGTTCCATCGCGGGCGGCAGCTGGGCGGGAGGCGGCGTCATCGGGGGCTGACCGGCGGGATATCCAGCCAGCGGATGCATTTCTCCGCCACCTCGCGGAAGATGGGGGCGGAGACCTTGCCGCCGTAGCCGACGCCCTCGCCCTGCGGTTCGTCGATGATGACCGTGATGGCCAGGCGCGGGTCGGTCACCGGGAAGAAGCCGGCGAAGGACGCCACGTGGTGGGCGGTCGAGTATTTCCCGTTGATGATCTTCTGCGTCGTGCCCGTCTTGCCCGCGACCTCGTAGCCGGGGATGTCGGCGAGCGGCGCGGTGCCGCCCTTGCCGCAGACCGCCCGCAGGAGCGCGGCCGTCTCGGCGGCGGCGCGGGCGCTGACCGCGCGGCCGCGCGAACGGGGCGGGTACGCGAGGACGACCTGCCGGGTCTTAGGATCCTCCACGCGCAGGACCAGCTGCGGCTGCATCAGCAGGCCGTCGGCGGCGATCGCCGACATGGCGAAGTGCATCTGCATGGCCGTGACGCTGACGGAGTGCCCCATCGGGATGCGCGAGATGCCCGCCGCCCATTGCGGCGAGGTCGGCGGGATCAGCAGGCCCGGCACCTCGGCGCCGGTGAGCAAGCCCGAGGGGGCGCCGAAGCCGAAGGCCTTGATGAGGGAGAAGAACCGGTCCTCGCCCTGGCGCTCGGCGTAGAGCATGCCCACCTGCACCGTGCCGCGGTTCGAGGACTCGCGCACGATGGTGCGGATGTCGGCGACGCCGAGCGCGTGCGAATCGGCGGGCAGGGAAACCAGGCGGCCCTTGAACGGCACCTGCGTCGCGCCGCAGTCGTAGACGGAATTCGGCGTGATCAGCCGCTCCTCCAGCGCCCCGGCGATTGACACGATCTTGAAGACCGAGCCCGGCTCGTAGACGTCGGACACGGCGCGGTTGCGCTGGCTGTCCATCGGCGCGGCCTTCGCGTCCCAGAACAGGTTGAGGTCGAAGGTCGGCCAATTGGCGAGGCCGAGGATGCGGCCGGTGCGCGGCTCGCTGACGATGATCACCCCGCCCTTCGGGTTGTAGCGGGCGGCGGCGGCGGCGAGGGCGTCTTCGCAGGCCTTCTGCACGAGGCTGTTGATGGTGAGCACCACGTTGCTGCCGTCCACCGGCGCG
>JBEELT010000053.1:0-11978 GCA_041167995.1 Verrucomicrobiota bacterium
TCGTACCGGCGCTGCGCCGCCTCGGCCGCGCGCCTGGCTCCTTCGCTTCGGCCCACGGGCTTTCGGCCCGGCTGCTGGCCGGTGATGCCGCAACGGCGACGACCGATGTCGCGGCGATGCTCGAACACCGGGGGGGCGAGGCGGTCTTCGTCGCGACCCGCCATGATGAACATGGCGAACTCGCCCGCGCGGCGCTGCGCGCCGGCAACTCCGCCTGGGTCGAGAAGCCGCTCGCGTTGACCGAAGCCGACCTCGCCGCGACGCTGGCCGTCGCGCGCGCGTCCGAGGATTCCGCCGTCTTGGCCGTCGGCTTCAACCGCCGCTTCGCCCCGCTCGCCGTCCGGCTGCGCGCCGCGCTCGCGGCGAAGCCGGGCCCGCGGCGCTTCACGGTCGAGGTCAACGCCGGACGCCTGCCCGCCGACCATTGGACGCTCGACCCGAAGCAGGGCGGGGGACGCATCGTCGGAGAAGCCTGCCACTTCGTGGACCTGCTGCGTTTCTTGGCCGGCAGCCCAATCGTCTCCGTCCGCTGCCTGTCGCGGGACTTCGATGGACAGGATGGCGGCTGTTTCGAGCTGGCGTTCGCGAGCGGCGACGTCGCCGCACTCCATTACCGTACGGATCTCCCGGCCCATCTTCCCAAGGAACGCATCGCCGTCGCCGGAAACGGCTGGTCGGCCGAGATCGACAACTGGCGTTCGCTGCGTTCGACCAACCTCCCGGGAGCTTCGGCCCGGCCCGCCTGGCTCGGCGGCCCCGCCCGGGGCAAAGGCCACCGCGAAGCACTTTCCGCTTTCCTTGACGCCGCCCATCACCTTGTCCCGCCCCCCATCCCGCTCGACGAGATTGAAGAAGTCTCCCGCTGGAGCATCCGGATGCAGGGCATGAGAGCGTCACAAAGTTGACCCGTTGATCAGTTGGCCAGTTGGCGAGACCGATGCACCGTTAGTTGGCCCGTTGACAAGAGATGCATCAGGCAGGGTCAGCACGGCGCGCTGACCTAGCTGTAGCGAGGCGGGGATGCCCGCCCCCCTAATCAACCGGTCAGCGAGTGTTCCCCTCCGGCCAACTGGCCAACCGTACGACTAATCAACTTCGTCTTTAACCTCCTCTCCTTCCGGCCCTCGTGCCGTCCCTTCAGCCCTCCCTTCCTCGAATTCAAATGACCTCTCTCTGCGTCCTCGGACTTGGCTACATCGGCCTGCCCACTGCGTCGATCTTCGCGACCAAGGGCCGCTCCGTGCTCGGGGTCGATATCGCCCCCGAGGTGGTCGCCACCATCAACAGCGGGCGCATCCATATCCAGGAGCCCGACCTCGACGTACTGGTCCGCGCCGCGGTGCAGTCGGGTAACCTGCGCGCCGCGACCGCACCCGCGGGGGCGGAGACATTCATCATCGCCGTGCCGACGCCCTTCATGGTCGACGCGACTGGCGCCCGGCGTCCCGACCTGAGCTTCGTCGAGGCGGCGGCCCGTTCGCTCGCCGCCGTCGTCGCCCCCGGCAATCTCATCGTGCTGGAGTCGACCTCGCCGGTGGGCACCACGGAGAAGGTGAAGGCTTGGGTCGAGGACGAGCTGCGCCGCCGCGGCCGCGCGGTCGATGGCCTGCTCTACGCCCATTGTCCCGAGCGAATCCTGCCTGGCCAGATGCTCAAGGAACTGATCGCCAACGACCGCATCGTCGGCGGCCTTACCCCCGAGGCCTCCGCCCGGGCGAAGGCCCTCTACGAGATTTTCTGCGCGGCGCAGATTTTCGTGACGGACGCCCGCACGGCCGAGCTCGCCAAACTGACCGAGAATGCCTTCCGCGACGTCAACATCGCCTTCGCGAACGAGCTATCGATGATCTGCGACCGCTTGGGCGTCGACGTCTGGGAGCTCATCCGTCTGGCCAATCGCCACCCCCGCGTGAAAATCCTGCAGCCTGGCCCGGGCGTCGGCGGCCATTGCATCGCGGTCGACCCCTGGTTCATCGTCGACGCCGCTCCCGCGGAGGCGCGCCTCCTGCGGACGGCACGCGAGGTGAACGACGCGAAGCCGGGCCATGTGCTGGCGCGGATCCGCGCGCAGGTGGCGCCCGGCGCGGCGGTGGCCTGCCTCGGCCTGGCGTTCAAGGCGAACGTCGATGACCTCCGCGAATCCCCGGCGCTGGACATCGCCGTCCACCTGACCGCCGAGGGCTACCGGGTGCTGGCGGTGGAACCGCATATCACCACCTTGCCTACCGTGCTCGCCGGCCGCGCCGAACTCGTCGACCTGGCGGCCGCGTTGGCCCGGGCGGACGCGGTCGTCCTCCTGGTCGACCACCGTGCCTTCGCCTCGCTGACCTTGGCGGATTTGGCCGGCAAGGCCCTGATCGACACGCGCGGGCAGATCCGCTGATCCCTTTGTACCTCTCGGCCCTTGCTCATCTCGGACCTGCGTGGTTCTGGCGCCGGCTTTGGTTCCAGGCCGAGCGGTCGTTTGGTTGCCTGGAACGTCGTTGTCCTCTGGGCGCCTGGGATCAGGTCGACGTTCCGGCCGACTACGCGGCCCGCTGGCGCCGTTCGGTTCCCCGTCTACCCATCGCGAAGATCGACCGCGCTTACCTGGCCCCCCACGTCGAAGCTTGGGCGGTCGCCAACGGCCACTCCCCCGTCGCGGAAGCCGACCACCTCGCGCGCGGTCGCTTCCGGATCTTCGCCCATGACCTGGTCGAAGCCGGCTCGCCGCCGCGCTGGCACGTCAGCGTGCTCGATGGTGCGACCGTCGACGCCTCCGTCCATTGGACGAAGCTGTCCACCGCCGGCCCCTTGGACATCAAGGGCGTCTGGGAGCTCTCGCGTTTCGCCTGGGTCTACCCGTTGGTGCGAGCCTGGGTGCTGGATGGCGAGGCCCGGCATGTCGAAAACTTCTGGCGATTGCTCGAGGACTGGATGGCGGCGAACCCGCCGAACCGCGGGCCGCAATGGATGTGCGGACAGGAGGCGTCGATGCGGCTCATCGCCGTCGCATTCGCGCTCCAGGCCTTCCGCGCGCATCCGGCCACGACGGACGCCCGGCTGCTTCTGACCGCGCGACTGGCGACCGCGACCGCGGGCCGCATCCGCGCGCACCTGGCCTACGCCTTATCCCAGGGGAACAACCATGGCCTCAGCGAGTCGCTCGGGCTCTACACGGCGGGCGCGCTGTGGCCGCACCTGGCCAACGCCCCCGCCTGGCGCGACCAGGGGCTGGAAACCCTCTTCCCGCAGGTCGAAGCGTTGGTCGACCCCGCGGATGGCGGCTTCAGCCAACATTCGTCGAATTACCACCGCCTCTTCCTGCAGCTCATGACCTGGGCGGAGGTCGTCCTCGGTGCCGAGGGTCAACAACTGCCTCCGCGGACCCGCGCGCGCGTCAGCCAGGCCACCGCGTTCCTCTCCGACCTGCTGGAGCCCGATGGCACGGTGCCGCGTTATGGCGCCGATGACAGCGCGAACCTCTTCCCGCTGAGCGGGCTACCCGCCCGCGATTTCCGTCCCGCCCTCGTCGCCGCCCAGGCGCTTTTCCTGGGAGACCGTCCGTCCGCCGGGCCTTGGGATGAAGCCGCCTTGTTGCTCATCGGGCCGATGCCCGTCTCCGCGCGCGTGCTGATGAGCGCGGAAAAGGTCTTTTGCCCCGCCGCCGGCGTCGGCCTGCTGCGCCACCCGCGCGGGGCGGCTTTTTTCCGGGCGCCCGTCCGCTCGCCTTGGCGGTACCGGCCCAGCCAGGCGGACCACCACCACGTCTCTCTCCGCTGGGACGGCGCCTGGATCGCCGAAGATGTCGGCACGTTCACCTACGCGGGCGGCGGCCCCGACGACTTCGGGTCGGCCATCCACCATGATGTCGTCACGGTCGACCGGCGCGGCCCCATGCGTAAGGTCGGCCGGTTCCTCTGGCTACCCTGGACTTCTTGTTCGCTTCTTTCCACGCCGCGCGGTTTGGGCGCGAGCTGCCACGATCTCGGCGGTGCGCAGTGGGATCGTCGAGTCCTGCGTTTTCCGCAAGGGTTCGTCATCCTCGATCAGGTACGCGCCACGGACCCGGCGAGCTGCTGCGAGCTCCGTTGGCATGGGCGGACCCGCGCGGGCCTCGAACAGCTTTCCCTCGCCTGCTCCCTGCCGTCGCAGGAAGCCTGGGTCACCGCGGATACCCGGACCGGCGAAGGGTTCTTCGCTCCCTGCTACGGTCGCCGTGAGCCCGCGTGGACCCGTCGGCTGACGGCCGTGGGCCCGTCGGTCACCTTCGTCACGGCGCTGGGCTGCCAAGTCGAGCTGCGCGCCGACGTCCTGCTCGTCGATGGCGAGTCCATCCCCCTTCAACCCTGATGCGCACCGTCGCTCTCATCGTCGGCACCCGCCCCGAGGTCATCAAGATGGCCCCGGTTTACTTCGCGCTGCGCGACTCCGCGCACCTTCGACCGGTCCTGGTGGCCACCGCGCAGCATCGCCAGATGCTCGACCAGGCGCTCGGCGCCTTCGGCCTCAAGGCCGACCACGACCTCGACCTCATGCGGCCGGGCCAGACGTTGCCGGAGCTGACCGGTCGTGTCGTCACCGCGGTCTGCGGGTGGCTCGACCAGCATCACCCCGATGTCGTCCTCGTCCAAGGCGACACCACGACCGTCCTCGGGTCGGCCTTGGCCGCGTTCTACTCGGGCATCCCGGTCGGACATGTCGAGGCGGGTCTCCGCACCGGCTCGTTACGCACGCCTTTTCCCGAGGAGATGAACCGCCGCGTGACCTCGACGTTGACGCGCTGGCACTTTTGCCCGACGGAAGGGGCGCGCGCGAACCTCCTCCGCGAAGGCGTCGATCCCGCGCATTGCCACGTCACCGGGAACACGGTGGTCGACGCTTTGTTGGGAGCTCGCGAGCGGGCGCGGTTGGCTCCCGCGGAACTCCCGGCCTTCGCCGCCCGATTAGGAATCCCCGAGGCTTTCGCCGCCCGTCACCTCGTTCCCGTGGGCGCCCCGTGGGCGCTGATGACCGGTCATCGCCGCGAGTCTTTTGGCGAGGGCTTCGAGCGTATCTGCCACGCCATCCGGCGCCTCACCGAGGAGCATCCCGACCTAGGCGTGGTCTACCCGGTACACCTCAACCCCCAGGTCCAAGAGCCGGTCCGCCGCCTCTTGCAGGATCATCCCCGGGTCGTCCTGATCCCGCCGACCGACTACCTCGATTTCATCCGCCTCCTCGATCGTGCGACCTTCGTCCTCACGGATTCGGGTGGGGTGCAGGAGGAGGCGCCCACTTTGGGTAAGCCGGTCCTGGTCCTGCGCGATAGCACGGAGCGTCCCGAGGGCGTGACGGCCGGCACTTGCGTGCTCGTGGGGACCGATCCGGCGCGCATCGTCGCCGAAGCCTCGCGGCTGCTCCGGGACCCGGCCGAGTACGCCCGCCGCGCCGCCTTGCGCAACCCTTACGGCGATGGCCAGGCCGCGGGCCGGATCCGCGCGATTCTCGAGCGGGAACCACTCTGACCTTCCGGTGCGCGTCCTGTATTTCCATCAGCACTTCGCCACCCCGGCCGGCTCCGCGGGGACCCGTTCGTATGAGTTCGCCCGGGCCTTGGTCGTCCGCGGGCATACCGTCACGGTGGTCTGCGGAGCCCATGCGCAGGCCGGGCTCGAGCTGCCTTTCGATTCCGCCCAGGGCTGGCGGCGAGGCCTGGTGGACGGGATCGACGTGATCTCGCTGCCGCTGCCTTACGCCAATCGCGATGGCGTGGCCCGACGCACCTGGACCTTCCTGCGCTTCGCCGCGCGCTCGGTCCGCCTCGCGCTCACCCTGGAGGCCGATCTGGTCTTCGCGACTTCAACGCCCCTGACCGCGGCCTTGCCCGGGCTGGCGGCGCAGGCCGCCCGCGGCCTGCCGTTCGTCTTCGAGGTGCGCGACCTCTGGCCCGAACTGCCGCGCGCGCTCGGCCTGCGGGATCCCCTCCTGCTCGGCGGCATGGAAGTCCTCGAGACGGCCGCCTACCGCGCCGCCGACGCCGTCATCGGGCTTTCCCCAGGCATCGTCCGCGGGATCCGTCGCAAGTCGTCCCCGCGTCAGCGCGTGGTCATGATCCCGAACGGCAGCGACCTCGAGGTCTTCCACCCGCGCCTCCGCCGTGCCGGCGCTTTGCCGGGGTTCGGGCCGGATGATTTCCTCGCCGGCTTCACGGGCGCCCACGGTCCGGCGAACGGCCTCGACGCCTTGCTGGACGTCGCCCGCGAATTGCGGCGCCGCGGCGACCGCCGCGTGAAGCTCGTCTTCATCGGCGACGGCAAGGAGAAGGAGCGGCTCGCCGCGCGGGCGGCCGCCGAGGGCCTCGACCACTGCCGGTTCTTCCCGCCCATCCCGAAGACGGAACTCGGCGCCGTGACCGCCTCCCTTGATTGCGGCCTGATGGTCCTCCGCGACGTCCCGGCGTTCTACGACGGCACTTCCCCGAACAAGTTCTTCGACTACGCCGCCGCAGGCATCCCGGTCGTGAACAACTACCCGGGCTGGCTCGCCGGGCTCATCGCCGACCACGACGCTGGCATCGTGGTCCCGCCGGCCGATCCGGTCGCGTTCGCCGACGCCTTGCAAGCGCTCGCCGCCGACCCCGCCCGCCGGGCCCGCCAAGGTGCGGCGGCCCGGCGGCTCGCCGAGACCCGCTTCGCCCGCGCCGACCTCGCCGCCGACTTCGTCGCCACCCTCGAAGCCGCCGCTGGCTGACTGTCGCCCCACTTATGCTGACCCGCCCCGAAGTCCTCCAGTTGGTCCTCCGCCGCATCGCCGCGCTCGGCCGCGAGCTCGGCAAGCCCGAACTCGAGCACGCCGACGAGCAGACGCGCCTTTTCGGCGAAGCCTCGTCCCTGGACAGCATCGGCCTGGTCACCTTGATCGCGGACCTTGAGGAGGATCTCCGCCGCGCCACCGGCCGCGACGTGGTCCTGGCCGACGAGAAGGCGATGAGTCGCCTGACCTCGCCGTTCCGCCGGGCGGGCCTGCTGGCCGACCACATCGTCGCGACCCTCGCCGCCTGAATCATGCCTCTCGCAATCGTCACCGGAACTTCCCGCGGCCTGGGCCGCGCCCTGGCCGAGCGGCTGCTCGCCGAAGGCTGGACCGTGCATGGATTCTCGCGCGAACCCGATGGCTGGGCACCGCCCGGCTTCGTCGCCCATGCCGTCGACGTGGGCGACCCGGCGGCGGTCCGCACGGCGGTCGCGGCCGTCACGGCGGACGGAGTGACGATCGACCTGCTCGTCAACAACGCGGGTGTCGCCGCGATGAATGCCCTCCTGCTCACGCCGCCGGAGGTGGCCGCCGAGCTGATGCGGGTCAATTACCTCGGGACCTTCCATTGCCTGCAGGCGGCGGGAAAGGCGATGGTCCGCGCCCGGCGCGGTCGGATCCTCAACGTCACTACGGTGGCCGTGCCGCTCGCGCTGGAAGGGGAGGCCGCCTATGTTGCTAGCAAGGCGGCGGTCGAAGCACTCACCCGGGTGGCCGCCCGCGAACTCGGCCCGCACGGCGTCGTCGTCGCCGCCGTCGGCCTGGGTCCGGTCGACACCCGGCTCACGCGCGCGGTCGGCGAGGATCGGCTCGCCCGGCTCAACGCCCGCATCGGCCGCCCGGCCGGCACCACGGTCGCGGCAGCGGCGGACTTCCTGTTCCGTCAGGCGGTCGATCCCGGCCTGGTCGGCGGCTCCATCCATTACCTCGCGGAGCTAACCTGATTTGCGGAACTGGCTCTCCAGTCGATGCGCGGCCTTCGGGGCGCGACCCGCCCTCGCCGGTGCGTGGGGCGTCGTGACCTACGCCGAACTCGCCGCGCAGATCGCCTCGGTCCGCGCCGCCCTCGCCGCGCTGGGTCTCGCGCGTCCCGCCTGTTTCGCGATTGTCGGCGGGCATGGACCGGCGGCCACCGCCTGGTTGCTCGCGCTCGCCGAGGAAGGGCACGTGGTCGTCCCGCTGGCCGGTAATCTCGCCGAGCACCCGGCGCGGCTCGCCGAGGTCGGGGCGCGCTGGGTCGTCGCCGTCGAGGGACGCGAAGCGCGCCTGCTACCCCGCGTCGCCGAGCCCAAGGAATACCCGCTGATCCAAGCTTTGGCGGAACGAGGCGCCGCAGGACTGGTCCTGTTCTCCAGCGGCACCAGCGGCCGACCGAAGGCGATGGTGCAGGATTTCACGAACCTGCTCGCGACCTACCGGGAGCGTCGGCCCAGCGGCCTGCCGGTGCTCGCGCTCCTCGGTTTCGATCACATCGGCGGGCTGAACACGTTACTGGGCGCGATGGCCGCCGGCGCACTCCTCGTGGTGCCCGCCGACCTGTCGGTCGACGCCGTCGCCGCGGCAATCGCCCGCCACCGGGTGGCCGTCCTGCCAGCCTCGCCGACTTTCCTCAACCTGTTGCTCGCGGCCGGCGTCCCCGCCGCGGAGCTCGCTTCCCTGCGCGTCATCACCTACGGCACCGAGCCGATGCCCGAAGGCCTGCTCGGCCGGCTCCGGGCGGCGTTCCCGCGGGTCCGCTTCATCCAGACGTTCGGTACGAGCGAGACCGGCATTTTTCGCACCGAGAGCCCCGATCCCAGCTCGACGTTCCTGCGCTTCGACGATCCCGGGCTGACCTGGAAGGTCGAGGGTGACGAGCTCTGGCTGCGTAGCCGCACCCAGGTCACCGGTTACCTTAACGCCGGCAACGAGCGCTTCACCGCCGACGGTTGGTTTCGGACCGGCGACCGGGTCGAGGTCCGCGCCGACGGCGCGCTCCGTATCCTCGGCCGCGTCGGCGAGCTCATCAACGTCGGCGGCGAGAAGCTCATGCCGGTCGAGGTCGAGACCGTGCTGCTGACCGTACCCGGCGTCCGCGACTGCCGGGTCGCGGGCGAGCCCAGCGCCCTGACCGGTCAGACGGTCGTGGCCGACGTGGTGCTCGCGCCGGGCCACGACGCGGAGGTCGTCCGGGCCGCGCTACGCCAGGCGTGCCGCGCCCGCCTCGCCCGCCACAAAGTACCCACCCGGGTGCGTTTCGTCCCCGCCGTCGCCGGCGACCGCCTCAAGAAGATCCGCTGACATGACCGCCTTGCTGCCTTATCTCGTGCTGGATGCGCTCGTCCTGATCGGGGCCGTCGTCTTCCTGGGATCCCGTCTGTCGTTCTGGCATCCCGCCACGACCTACCTCCTCTTCCACGCCTACAGCTTCAGCGTCCGCGCCTGGCAGCTCTTCGACGGCGCCAGCCCGATGTATGCCGAGAACGGCGCCTTCGATGTCATCCGCGTGGAGGAATTCCAGCGCGCCTTGCTGCTCGCCGATGTGGCCTTGGCCGTCTTTGTCGCCGCCGCCTACCTTGCCCATCTTCGGTTCGAGGAGGCGGCCCAGGAGCCGATCCCTCGTCGACTCCTCAACCGCGCGGCGGTCTTCGTCGTCGCCGGCCTCTGCCTGCCGATCGGTTTCTTCGTCTTCCTGACGTCCAAGGCCGGCGGCGTCGCGGCGAACGCGCTGACCGAGACGAACTACTACACGGTGATGGGGATGTGGCCGATCGGTTGCCTCGGCCTGCTCATCTACCTGAACGGCTTCCGTTGGTACCTCCTGCTGCCGACGGCCCTGTACCTGGGCTTGGTCGCGGTGCAGGGCTACCACCGGTTCATGCTCGTGCTACCGTTGGTGTTCCTCGCGTCCTACTACCTGCAGGCACGCCGGCGGCGCTGGCCGGGCCTGCCGATCCTCGGTGGGGCGCTCCTGGTGTTCCTGGTCCTGCCCCGCCTCAAGTCGATCGGGCAGTCCGTCCAGGCGGGTGATTTCAACGAGGCGGTCCAGCTGGTGGGCGATTCGTTCCGCTCGACCAAGGGGCTGGAGGGCTCGTCCAGCGAGCAGTTCCTCGACCAATACGCCGGCGCGCTCACGCTGGCCGACGACTACGGCAAGGTTTACTTCGGCTCGACCTACCTGGCCATCGTGACCTTGCCGATCCCGCGCTCCCTCTGGCCCGGCAAGCCGGGTCTGGGCGACCACACGATCGAGATCTCGACCGCCCGTCGCCAGTACGACCGGGAAGGCCGCATCATCACCTACCTCGGGGAGTCCTACCTGAATTTTCGCTACCTGGGCATCGTGCTCGTGCCCGCTTTACTTGGCTTCTTGCTCACGCGGTGGTGCCTGCGGGCGACCAGCGGCCCGCTGCATCGTTTCGACGGCTACCTGTACACGGTCTTCGCGATGGCCTACGTCCAGCTGTTCCGCGACGGCCTGCTGTCGATCTTCGTCTTCACGGTCGTGCACAACATGCCGATGCTCTTCGCCTGGATCCTCCATGCCTTGCCGGGCTTCGCCCAACGGGTGGTCGATCCGCCGCCGGCTCATCCGCTGGCGCAGGAGGATCTCACGCTCGGTCCTCCCCCCAGCTCCGCCCTGGGCGGCCCTCCACCCCGATGAAAGCCATCGTCCATGTCGTCTACGACTGCGTGCCCGGGGCCTATGCCGGCGGTGTGCAGAAGATGGTCTTTGAGCTCGCGAGCGCCCAGCGTCGGGCGGGCGCCGACGTCGAGGTCTGGGCGGTCAACGCGCTCCGGGCCGGCGCGACGGAGGATCACGGCGGGCTCACCCTGCGCTATTTCATGCCCGATGAGGCCCTCGGCCTGGTCAAGTCCGACCGGCTGGAGGCGCACCTGCGCGCGTTGCCGCCCGGGCACGTGCTGCACGCTCATAATTCCTTCCACCCACTCAACCTGCAGGTCGGCGAGGCCGGGGCGGCCAGGGGCTTCCCGGTCTATTACCACCCGCACGGCGCCTTGGATCCTTCGCTGTTCCAAGGTTGGTCGTGGCGCGCGCTGAAGAAGCGGCTCTACATCCGGTTCGTCGGCCGCCTCGACCTGAACCGTTCCGCCGGGGTCTTCGCCCTGACCGGGAACGAGGAAGCCCAGCTGCGCTCCCTCGGCGTCACCGCTCCGGTGGCCGTCATCCCGAACGGCGTCGCCGCCGCGGAGTCCGCCGAGGTGCCGGCGGCGGAGGGCGCGCGCCGCGCCGCCGCTTTCCGCGCCGCCCATGGCCTGCCGGCCACGGCCAAGGTCCTGTTGTTCGTCGGCCGGATCAACCCGAAGAAGCGCCTGGAGGACATCATCGCGGCGTTCGCGGAACTCGCCCCGCGCGAGCCGGACCTGCACCTGATCCTGGCGGGCCAGGCCGATGCGGCCTACTCCCGGGTCCTGCGGGCGATGGTCGACCGGACCGGCTTGTCCGCGCGCGTCCGTTGGGTCGGCTTCCTTGACGAGACGGCCAAGCCGGCGGCCTTCGCCGCCGCCGATTGCTTCGTCCATGCGTCCGTCTCGGAGGGCATGGCGTTGGCGATCCTCGAGGCGATGGCCCATGGTTTGCCCGTGGTCGCCACCGAGGGTTGCTACATGCGGGCGGCGGCGGAGCTCGGCGCGCTGCGCGAGTGCGCGCAAGGCGGCGCGGCCCTGGCTGCGGCGTTGGCGCCCGTGCTGGCCGATCCCGCCGGCGCGCGGGCACTGGGAGCGGCGGGGCGTCGCTATATCCGGGAGAAGCATGACTGGGACCGGCTCGCCCGTCGTTACCTGAGCATCTACGAGGAGGGCTTGCTCGCGCGCTGAGCATGTGCGGCATCGCGGGATACCTCGGTGACTTCGCGGCGGAACTCCTGCCGCGGATGAACCACGCTCAGGCCCACCGGGGGCCGGACGGGCAGGGCGTCTGGTCCTCCGGTCGCGTCGGCCTCGCACACGTCCGCCTGGCGATCCTCGACCTCTCCCCGGCCGGTCATCAGCCGATGTCCGATGCGCGCGGCCGGGTGACGCTGGTCTTCAACGGCGAGATCTACAACTACCGGGAACTCCGCGCCCGGCTGGAGCGGGAGGGCGCGACGTTGCGCGGCTCGAGCGACACCGAGGTGCTCGTCGAACTGCTGGCGCGCCATGGCCGCCGGTGCCTGCCGTGGCTGAACGGGATCTTCGCCTTCGCCGCCTGGTTCGCCGATGAG
>JBEELT010000054.1:0-11963 GCA_041167995.1 Verrucomicrobiota bacterium
GCGCTCGACAAGCTGAAGGGGTACCGCTGCCCCGAGGGTTCGCTTTCCGTTGCGTTCCTCGGCGACAAGGAGACTGCGAAGCTGCACGACGAATTCCTCGGCAATCCAACTGTGACGGACGTGATCACGTTCGTCGGCGAAGAGCACCCTAGCGAACCGTTCGCGGGTGAGATCTGCGTGAACATCGACCAAGCCCGCCGGGCCGCCAAGGAGCATGGTGTGACGTTGGCCACCGAGTTGCGTCTCTATTTGGCCCATGGCTGGCTGCACCTTGCTGGTCTGCGTGACGGTAATCGTAAGGAGTCTGCTGTCATGCGCGTCGGCGAGGCCGTGGCGGTCTCGCATCTCGATAAATTAGGCGCCAAGCTGCGGGTCCGCGATTAACGGACTCGCCCTCGAGGCCGTCCACGTCCAACTTCCTTGCTGATGCAGCGTACCGTCATCATTCACTCCGGCGGCATGGATTCCACCGTCCTCCTGGCCCATCTGTTGGCCGAGGGCAGGGAAGTGCATGCGCTCTCGGTCGATTACGGTCAGCGCCATCGCCGCGAGCTGGTCGCCGCCGCCGAGATCTGCGCCCATTACAAGGTCCCTCACCGCATCGCCGACCTCCGCGGGCTGACGCCGCTCTTCGGCGCCAACGCACTCACGGATTCCCATATCGATGTCCCTGAAGGTCATTACGAAGAGGCCAGCATGAAGGCCACCGTCGTGCCCAACCGCAACATGCTCCTCATCGCGACCGCCGCCGCTTGGGCGATGTCGCTCAAGGCCACCTCTGTCGCCTACGGCGCGCACGGCGGCGACCATGCTATCTACCCGGATTGTCGTCCGGCCTTCGCCGAAGCCTTGGACCAGGCGATCCGCCTCGCCGATTGGCACGAGGTCTTGCTGGAGCGCCCGTTCGTCGGCTGGGACAAGACCGCCATCGTCCGACGTGGGGTCGAACTCGGCGTCCCCTTCGCTTTGACCTGGTCGTGTTACGTCGGTGGCGAACAGCATTGCGGCAAGTGCGGCACCTGCGTGGAGCGTAAGGAGGCCTTCCTTCTTGCCGGCGTGGCGGATCCGACTGCCTACGCCGGGTAGTCTTATTCTCCTGATTAGTAGGCGTAAGACCCGATGCCCGGGCGGTTAATTGATTTGAGCCCTGTCGTCCGCGGGTGCTTGTTCATTGGCGTGTCCCGAAGTTTCCAACGGCCGATCGCTTGGCTCGCCCTCGTGGCGTGGCTGGCCGCGTCTGGTCTGTCGTGGGACCTCCTGCAGGTCGTCGCCTGGACCAAGATGTCGGTCGAGAACGCCGGGCAGCGCTCCGTTGGTGCGGCCGTGACGAAGGCGCTCGCGGATGTGCCCTGCGCGATGTGTAAGGTCGCTCAGGACGGTCGTAAGCAGAGCGAGCAGCAGCCTCTGGCAAAGGAGGGTTCCGTGAAGGCGAAAGCCAAGGCGGACGCCTCCGTCGACGTCCTTGTGGTCATCGGCGCGTATGATTTTCAAGGCCGGGAGCATGCCCGGCCGACGGATGAAGTCGGGGTGACCCGCGCCAGCGCGGTGCCGGTTCCGCCCCCGCGCGCGCCGGGCTGATTACCGTCGCGGGCTGCGGTTTGTTCGGTTCGCACGTGGCATCCCTTCACCTCCGCGCGTCCATCGACGCGACCCGTCGCTTGCGCAGGCCGCCACACCTGCGTCGGCGGCACCTCCAAACACCACCCACATGAAATTCTCCTCCCTCTCCGAGCGCACCCCCCGGGTCGCGCTGCTCTCCCTCCTCGCCCTTGGCGCCTACACCGGTGTTCAGGCCTGCCCGTGCGGCTGCGTCCGGGTCCCGGTCGATAATCTGGCCGACCGCCCGGCGGCCTTGGCCGGCGCCTACACCCTGGATGTCCGCTATGACGCCATCAACCAGGACGAGCGCGACAACGGCGCCCATCCTCATTTCACCGCCCGGCACCATAATGTCACGGCCACGGTCGAGACCAGCCTGCTGGGCATGGACTGGTACCTCGTCGTGCCACGCATCGACCGGACGATCGCCACCGCCTCCGCCAGCGGCAAGGCCGTGGGTCTCGGCGATATTTCCGTCGGCTCGCGTTTCAAGGTCGGCGATTTCCGCGTGATCGCCGGCGTCAAGCTGCCGACCGGAGCCGACGACCTCACGCTGGTCGCGCCCCGGCGCTACCTGCAGCCTGGCTCGGGCTCCACCGATGTGCTGCTCGGCGTCCGTCGCGACTATGCCGCGCCCGCCGGTTCGCCGACGCTCTTCTGGCAGGTGTCCGCGCAGGCTCCGGTGACTTATGACGAGAATTTCCGCCCCGGCTCTTCCTTCACGGGGACGGCCGGACTGAAGGTCCCGCTCTCCGGGCCGCTCGCGCTGTCGATCCAAGGCACGGCGATCCGACAGTTCCGGGACCATAATTCGATGGCGACCGTCGATGCCTCCTACGGGGCGGATAACGAGAGCGCGGTATTCTCCGCCCACCTGGCCGCTGGTCTCACCTACAGGTTGGGCGAGGCGAGCAGCCTCTACGTTTACTACAGCACCGTGCTCAATGTGGTGAACAAGGTTCAGCAGGGTAACGGCGCCGTGGTGAACCCGGTCCACGCCGCGGATGTGTTGTCGGTTGGTTTCAACCGCCGCTTCTGACCATCGCCGCCTTCCGAGGCCTGCCGTATGAGGATGCGGCAGGCCTCTTTTTGGGCCTTTTCCGGCTCCGCACGGCCGCATCTTCCTTGCGACCGGGGCCGGGCTCGGTCTATCTCAGCCTGTCCCATGTTCACCTGTAGCAAGACCTACCGCGACATCCCGTTCGCCCATCGGCAGCATCGCCATGAAGGTCATTGCTCTTTCCTGCACGGCCACAACTGGGCGATCGAGATCGAGTTCGGCTGCCGCGAACTGGACGAGCGTGGTTTTGTCGTCGACTTCGGCGGACTCGGTTTCCTGAAGACCTGGATCTCGGACCACCTCGACCACGCCTGCCTGTTCGCGAAGTCGGATCCGGTCCGCGAGCAGCTGCTCAAGGACTACCCAAAACTTTTCCGTCCGCTCGTCATCGATTCCGTCTCCACCGAGGGCATCGCCCAGTTCCTGTTCGAGACCTTTGACCCGATGGTGAGGAAGGAGACCGGCGGCCGCGCCTGGGTCCGTCAGATTATCCTCCACGAGGACACCAAGAACGTCGCCCGGTACCTGCCGGACGCCTAAGCGGATGGCCGACCTCTACCCGGTCAACGAGACGTTCCTGAGCTGGCAAGGGGAGGGCGTCCATCTCGGCCGTAAGGCCTTCTTCATCCGGCTGCAGGGCTGTCCGGTCAAATGCGCCTGGTGCGATTCGGCCTCCACCTGGCACCCCCAGCACGTCCCGAAGGATCTCCGCCGGGCCTCCGCCGCGGAACTGGCAGCCGAGGCCACCGCCGCATGCCCCGAATTTGTCGTCCTGACCGGGGGTGAACCCTGCATCCACGACCTCTCGCCCTTGGTCGCCGCCCTCCGGGACGTCGGTTTGGCCGCCCACCTCGAGACCTGTGGTGCTTACCCCATCGCCGAGGGGCTGGCATGGGTGACTCTCAGCCCCAAATGGGCCAAACCGCCCCTGCCAGCGTCTCTGTTGCGCGCCGATGAGGTCAAACTCATCGTGGAAAACCCCGAAAGTATCGGCCGATGGACCGAGGCTGTAGGGGGTAGTTGGGCTTCCCTTCACGTTTGGCTGCACCCGGAGTGGTCTCAGCGGGCCTGCCCGGAGGTGCTCCGGGCTATCACCGACCACGTCAAGGCCCAGGGGGCGCCTTTCCGCGCCGGCTGGCAGGTCCATAAGCCGTACTCGGCCGATAGCTTGGACCGCCGGGCCCGTCCGCCGGCGCCTTTGGGCGGCGATCCGAGCAAGGGTTTCTAGGTCCGGAGGGGGAGGGGAGGCCATCCCTTAGGGCGGGGCGGGTGACTATCTTTCGATCGTTCGCTTTTTTGCTTCACAACGGAGGCGAACCCTCATTCAAAACGAACTCATGACCCGCCACGCTGTGCTCGCCCTAGAAGACGGAACGATTCTTCGGGGGAGGGCTTTCGGGGCGACCGCGACCCTCTGCGGTGAAGCGGTCTTCAATACAAGCCTCACCGGTTACCAGGAAATCCTGACCGACCCTTCCTACTTCGGTCAGATCGTCACGATGACCACGCCGCAGATCGGTAACTACGGCGTCAACGAGGAGGACCTCGAGTCCGCCCGCCCGCACGTCGCCGGTTTCGTCGTCCGCGAGCTGTCGCCGATCGTCTCCAACTGGCGCGCCACGACCGACCTCGGGACTTGGCTGCAGAAGTACGGCATCCCCGGCATTGAGGGCGTCGACACCCGCTTCCTCACCAAGAAGCTCCGCGTCGCCGGCGTCATGAAGGCCTGCCTCTCCACCGAAGGTCTGTCCGACGAGGAGGCGCTCAAGCGCGCCCGCGCTTGGACCGGCACCATCGGAGCGGATTTTGTCCAGGACGTCACCTGCAAGGCCCCTTACCACTACAACCCGAAGCCCGCTGACTGCGAGGCCTTCACCGTGGTCGGGACCCACCTCAACAAGCCGAAGAACCGCCCCCTGCGCTACAAGCTCGCGGCCTTCGATTTCGGCGCCAAGACCTCGATTTTCCGTCGCCTCGTCGCCTCCGGCTTCGACGTCCATGTGTTCCCGGCCCGCACCACCGCCGCCGAAATCCGCGCCTTCCAACCCGACGCCGTCTTCCTGTCGAACGGGCCCGGCGACCCCGCCGCGCTCAAGTACGCCCATGAGTCCGTCGCCGACCTGATCAAGACCTTCCCGGTCTTCGGCATCTGCCTCGGCCATCAGATCATCACGCACGCCATCGGGGCCTCTACCTATAAGCTGAAGTTCGGCCATCGCGGCGGCAATCAGCCCGTCAAGAACAGCGAGGTCGACCGCGTGTCGATCACCGCCCAGAACCACGGCTTCGCCTCGAAGGCCGACGAGCTCGCCCGCTGCGGCGCCGTCGTCACCGAGGTGAACATGAACGACGGCACGGTCTCCGGGCTGCGGCTCAAGGATAAGCCGGTGTTCTCCGTCCAGTACCACCCCGAGGCCGGCCCTGGTCCCAATGACGCCGATATCCTTTTCGACCGGTTCTACGACCTCGTCGCCAAGGCCAAGGGTGCGAAGTGACCGCGGTCCGTCGGTCCCGGCGCTCCTGCTCGGCATCATCCTGACGGCCGGTTTCCTGGTCGGTTGTCGTACGCCTCCGACCGAGCCCGAGGATGCCTTGCGTTCGTTGCTCGCCGCCGCGGCCGCCGGTGAACGGCCCGATCCGCATGCCTGGGTCGACCCCGCCGATTCGGCCCGTTCGACCGCCTTCCTGCAGCTCGAGCAGTGGGTCAACGTGAACGCCGAGGCGGTGACGAACGTCCGTGCCGCGGGCCTGGCGGCGGAGCCCGGGCGCTTCTTCACCCGGTCGGCCGACGGGCGGGTCACCTATGTCATCGCCTGGGGCTGGCCCGGGGCGCAGTTGCGGACCAAGGCCCTGCGTCCGCCGCCCGGCACTCGCGTGTGCATCCTCGGCTGGCCCGACGAGCTTCCCTGGGAGCAACTGGGCGCCGTCTGCGTCATCGAGACCCCGCGGGAGCTGGCCGACGAGGAAAACCACCCCTGCGAACGGGCCTTCGTCTTCCGCTTCGAGGTCCCGCGCTGAAACCGCTCAGAGCTCGACCTGCATGCCGAGCTCGACGACGCGGCCGGGTGGCAGGTTGAAGTAGGCGGTGGCGGACAGGGAGTTGCGGTTGAGCACCTCGAAGACCTTCTCCTGGACCGCGTTGAGGCTGAAGCCCGTCGTCGCGCGGACGATCGTCTCGCGGCTGAGGAAGTAGGTGATGTCCAGCTCCTTCGGGGCGATGCCGAGTTCGCGGAACGCCGCATCCTGGACCGGGAAGACATCCTGTTTCTCGCGGAAACCGAAGAGACCGACGACGGTGAGCACGGAAGGGAACTCCTCGTGGCCGTCCATGCGGCAGAACTTCGGGCCGCGGGTGTGGAAGCTCACGCGTTCGGTAGCGGGGACGACGGCGCGATCCTCGTCGACCTTGAGCGTCACCACGATGATGTGATCGTGCAGCACCTTGTTGTGCTTGAGGTTGTGCGCGAGCGCCATCGGGACGGCCTTGGTGGAGCCGGCCAGGTAGATCGCTGTTCCCTTGACGCGGCTCATCTTGCCGGCGGCGAAGCGGTCCTCGACGCTGTCGAGGAAGTTGGCGAAATCATCGGTGCCCTCGTTGTCGTTCATCTTCTGCTTCATCGCGATGCGGCCTTTGTTCCAGACCGCCATGAGGTAGTAGACCACGATGCCGACGACCAAGGGGAGCCAGCCATTGGGCAGGACCTTGTGGGCGTTACCGAGGACGAACAGCAGCTCGAGCGCGATGAAAGGGGTCAGCAGCGCGTAGGCTCCGGCGGTGGGGATCTTTAGGCGGTGGCGCACATACTGGCCGAAAAGGATGGTTGTCACGAGCATCGTGAGGCTCACCGCGATGCCGTAGGCGCTGGCGAGGTTCTCGGAGTTCTCGTAATGGAGCACGAGGTAAATCGAGCCGGTCATCAGGAGCCAGTTGATGATCGGGACGTAGATCTGACCAGACTCGACGTCGGAGGTGCGCTCCACGCGCATGCGCGGCAGGTAGTTCAGCTGAATCGCCTGCATCGTGATGGAGAAAGCCCCGGCGATCAGGGCCTGCGAGGCGATGATCGCCGCGAGGGTGGCAATCACCACTAGGGGGATCTGCGCCCAGTTGGGCGCCATGTTGAAGAAGGGGTTGAAGCCGGCGTCGGTGAGCTCCTGCGGGTGAGCCAGCGCCCAGGCGCCCTGGCCCAGGTAATTGAGAATCAGCGCCGGGAAGACGATGAAGATCCAGGCGGTGCGGATCGGGCGCTGGCCGAAGTGTCCCATGTCCGCGTAGAGCGCCTCCGCTCCGGTCACCGACAGGAAGACGGCGCCCAAGATGAGGATGCCCAAGCCGGGGTGGCTGAGCAGGAGCTGCAAGCCCTCCAAGGGGTTGAACGCCCAGAGGATCTGGCCCAGTACCTGGCTGTTCGTCACCAGCGACAGGATCCCGAGCCCGCCAATCACCAGGAACCACACCATCGTGATCGGCCCGAAATACATGCCGACCCGGCCGGTACCAATCTTCTGGAGCCAGAAGATGCCGATGAGGATCAGTACCGCGGCCGTCGGGATGAAGTATTTCAGGAATTGCGGGCTCAGCGGGCCATGCAGGCGTTCGTTAGCCTCCTTGACACCCTCGAGGGCCGAGACGACCGAGATCGCCGGGGTGATCACGCCGTCGCCGTAAAGCAAGGCGGCCCCGAAGACCCCCAGCAGGACGAGGAAGCTGCGGTGCTTGCGCTTTTCGCGGGTCTTGTCCTTGGAGGACGCCAGGGAAACCAAGGTCATGATACCGCCTTCGCCGTCTTCGTTGGCTTCCATCACCAGCAGGACGTATTTGACCATCACCACGCAGATGAGCGACCAGATGATCAGGGAGAGGATCGGGACGACCTGGCTGGCCCCCAGGATGTTGGCGTCCGCGTCCTTGACGCGGAGACACTCCTTGAAGGCGTACAGGGGACTGGTGCCGATGTCGCCAAAGACCACCCCGAGGGCGGCGACCACGGCCGCCGCGGTCAACGGGCGCACGGGCGGGGAGGGCGGGGTCTCGGAGCCGGCCGGGGCCTGCTCCTGGGCGGTTTTGCTCATGTAGAGTTGTTCACACTACCTATTTGACCGTCTTAATCAAAACAATCCCGCCCCCACCCGGGGCTTGCCTTTTTGTCCCCCAATTGCATTTCAAGGCATTCGGCCCCAAGACTTTCCAAACATACACAACAATGATCAACATCCAAACCGTTATCTGTCAGGTCCTTGCGCAGTCCGCCGCGGCTGCTCCGGCCGCCGCAGGCGCTCCTGCCGACCAGCCCAGCCCGTGGAGCGGCATCATCATGATGCTCCTCATGTTCGCTGGCATGTGGTTCCTGCTCATCGCCCCCCAGCGTAAGCGTCAGAAGGAGATGGAGAAGCTGCAGAGCGAGCTCGCCATCGGTGATAACGTCATCGCCGCCGGCGGTATCTACGGTCGCGTGGTCGCCATCAAGGAGTCCCGCATCACGCTCGAACTCGAGGACGGTCGCCTGACGGTGCACAAGTCCGCCATCGCCGGCAAGGCCGACGACGCTTCCGCGATCGTCCAAGCCTAACCCCTTACCAGCTTTTCCTCCCATGACATCCAGGACCTGGTTCTGGAAGGTAGCCGTCTCCCTCGTCGCCCTCGCGGTGGCTTGGTATGAGTTCTGGCCCCTTTCCCCGATTCCGCTCGAGACTTTCGCCCCGAGCCACGTCATCGCCCAGTCGGACGAGTTCGCCAAGCTCCACAAGGAAGCCCTCGAGCGCGTCCGCCTCTATGGCGACGCCGCCGCCCCCGCGGACAAGAAGTCGATCTCCTACTTTCAAGCGCTACGCGACATCGGCGAAGGCCGCGGCCGCGCCGCCCCGGTCGACCTCCGTCCGTTCTTCTACCAGGAGTCCGAGTTCGTCCGCGAGCCCGACCAGAACAAGCGCAACGTCATCGTCCTGAAGGAGCTGCTCAAGGCCTCCCAGGGCAAGATGAAGCTCGGCCTCGACCTGCAGGGCGGGGTGTCCTTCACCCTGAAGGTCGACCCGACTGGCGCCGAAGGCGGCGCCAAGGGTAATGCCGACAAGTCCGACGTCTCCCATGCCAACATGGTCAACCAGGCCCTCGTGGTCATGGAGAAGCGCGTCAACGAGTTCGGCGTCGCCGAGCCGGTGCTGCGCCCGGTGGGCGATCTTTCGCTCGAGATCCAGCTGCCCGGCGAGGATGCCGCGAACAACCCCGACGTCATCGACGCGCTGAAGAAGCCGGCGAAGCTCGAGTTCCGCCAGGTGCACCGCACCCGCCGCCCGGAGGCGACCGACCGCGAGCACCTGCTCAAGGCCCTGCCCGACGACGAGATGGCCGGCAACAATTCCGCGATCTCGACCTACGAGGTCCTGACGCAGCGCACCGTCGACGGTCGCACCGGCGAGGTCAAACTGCAGCGTTACTTCATCAAGAAGCGCGCCGACGCCGGCGGCAGCATCATCCGCCGCTCCAGCGCCCGCTCCGACGACGGCCTGTCGTTCATGGTCGACATGTCCTTCACCGAGGAAGGTGGCAAGAAGTTCGGCGACCTCACCAAGAAGATCTCCGAAGGTAATACCCCGAACAGCCTCGGCCAGCTCGCCATCGTCCTCGACGGCGTGCTGCAGTCCGCCCCGACCGTCCAGAAGCCCATCTACGGCGGCGGCGCCCAGATCACCGGCAACTTCAGCCGCGAGGAGGCCGTGGGCCTCTCGAACGTGCTGAATAACCCGCTCGAGTTCCCGCTCATCACCCAGGACGTGACCTCCGTCGGTCCGAGCCTCGCTAAGGACGCCCAGTCCAAGTCCGTCGTCGCCTCCGCGGTCGCCGTCGGCCTGGTCGTGTTCTTCATGGTCGGCTTCTACGTCTGGGGCGGCTTCATCGCCATCCTGGGCATGGTGCTCAACCTGCTGATGATCCTCGGCGCCATGGCCTACTTCGGCGCCACCATCACCTTGCCGGGCGTGGCCGCGCTCGTGCTTACCCTCGGCATGGCGGTCGACGCCAATATCCTGATCTTCGAGCGCGTCCGCGAGGAAGCGGCCCTCGGCAAGGATCGCGCCCTCGCGTTGAGCGAAGGTTATGCCCGCGCGACCTGGACCATCGTCGATGCGAACCTCACGACCTTGCTCACCGCGCTGATCCTCGTGTTCATGGGGTCTGGCCCGATCCGTGGTTTCGGCATCACCCTGACCATCGGTATCTTCACCACGGTGTTCACGTCCCTCGTGACCTGCCGCGGTCTCCAGGAACTGGCGTTGTCGCGCGGGGTCATGTCCCGGGTCTTCGGCCTGCCGGTCTTCCGTCCCACCCTGGACATCCCGTTCCTGAAGTTCGCCCGCTGGGCCTTCCTCGCGTCCTGGCTTATTATCGTCGTCGGCCTCGGGCAGCTCGCCTACAAGGGCAAGGATGCCTTCGGCAAGGACTTCAAGGGCGGCGAGTCCACCCTGGTCGCCGTGGCGCCGGGCGCCAAGGTCGACATCGGCCAGGTGGTCCGCCTCGCCGAAGGGCTCGGCCTGCCGGACACCACGGCGATGGTGCAGATGCCGGTCGGCGGCGGCGAGCCGACCCTCCGCATCGAGACCGAGCTCACCAAGGACAAGTCCAAGGGCGACTTCGCCAACCTCGCCAAGATCGTGGCAGGCATCAAGGCCCAGCATCCCGAGTACCTCAAGGATGCCGCCCAGCCGGTCGACAAGCTGATGCTCTCCCGCGAGGCCATCGGTGGTTCCGTCTCCGACGAGCTCCGCGTCAACGCCATCTGGTCCGTCGTGCTGGCCCTCCTCGGGATCGGCGTGTACGTCGCCCTGCGCTTCGAGGCCGGTTTCGGCGTCGCTGCGATGGTGGCCACCCTGCACGACGTCCTCATGACGATTGCGCTCTTCGTCTTCTTCGGCGGGCAGTTCAACGCGACCCTCATCGCCGCGATCCTGCTCATCATCGGCTACTCGATCAACGACACCATCGTCGTCTTCGACCGTATCCGCGAGGAGCTCGAGGCCAACCCCTCCCGCTCCCTGCTGGACGTGATCCACTTTGCCATCAACCGCACGCTATCCCGCACGATCCTGACCTCCTCGACGGTCTTCCTGTGCGCCGTCGCCCTCTGGGCCTTCGGCGCCGGCGACGTCCGCCTCTACGGCGAGGTCTTCATCTACGGCGTGCTCACCGGTACCTTCTCCTCCATCTTCATCGCGAGCCCCGTCTTCTACTGGTGGCACAAGGGTGAACGCAAGGGCGTGGACGCCGCGGAACTCCCGCGGACCTACTCCTGGGAGGCCGGTTCCGACAAGAACGCCTAAGGCGTCAACCGTCCCATGGCCGCCTGGTCACACCGGGCCGCGGACGCCGACCTTGCCCGTCGGCTCGCGGTCGCCTTAGGAGTCAGCGAACCCGTCGCCACGGTGCTCGCGCGCCTCGGTCCCGACGAGGCCGAGGCGGAGCGTCACCTGCGTCCGCAGCTGGCCCACGTCTCGGATCCCTTCGCGGTCGGCGGCCTGCGCGCCGCCGCCGAGCGGCTCGTCCAGGCCGCGGCGGCCGGCGAACGTATCGCCATCCTCGGCGACTACGATGTCGACGGGGTCTCCAGCACCGCGATGCTGGTGCACTGCCTGCGCCGGCTCGGGTCGAATCCCGCCTACTTCGTGCCCCGCCGCATGGAGGAGGGCTACGGTCTCTCGATGGCGGCCCTCGATCGCGTGCTCGCCGAAGCCCGGCCGCAGGTCTTCGTGGCGCTGGACTGCGGGACCAATTCGCTGGTCGAGGTGGCGCGCTTGCGCTCCGCCGGCGTGGAAGTCATCGTGGTTGACCACCATGTCGCCAAGGACGGTCACGCCGTGTGCACCTTGGTCAACCCGCGCGTCAACGACCCGGCCGACGCTCCCTGGCAGTCGCTCTGCACGGCCGGACTCGTCTTCAAACTGATCCATGGCATCCTCAAGGTGCTGCGCCTCGCCGGTGATGACCGCGGTACGAGCATCGCCGTCAAGGACTACCTCGATCTCGCCGCCCTCGGTACCATCGCGGACCTCGTCCCGTTGCGCGCCGAGAACCGTATCCTTGCCTCCCATGGCCTGCGCGCCCTCGGCGAAGCCCGCCGACCCGGCCTGCGCGCGCTGATCGCCGTCAGCGGGATGGAGCCCGGCGGCATCCTCACCTCGGTCGACGTCTCCTACCGGCTCGGGCCCCGCATTAACGCCAGCGGCCGTCTGGCCGACGCCTCCTTGCCGCTGAACCTGCTGCTGGCGGAAGCCCGCGAGGACTGCGAGCGCGACGCCGCCCAGCTCGACGCGA
>JBEELT010000055.1:0-11830 GCA_041167995.1 Verrucomicrobiota bacterium
CGACGCGAAGAGTACCGCGGTGATCAGCTCGACCAGCGGGTAGCGGAGGGAGATCGCTCCGCCGCAGCAGCGCGCCCGGCCCCGGAGCATCAGCCAGCCCACCACGGGCAGGTTGAACCAGAAGGGAATCGGCTGGCCGCAGGCGCAGCGCGACGCCGGGGTCACCACCGATTCGCCCTTGGGCATCCGGTGGATGCAGACGTTCAGGAAACTGCCGACGCAGGCGCCGAGGAGGCCCGCGAACACCGCGGCGAGGCGCGGGTAGTCGGCGGAGAAGCGTTGCAGTTCGGCGAGCATGGTCAGGAAGCGGTTTCGTCTAGGGCGCGGCGCATGGGTTCGGCGGGCGGTAGCACGCCGGTCCAGAGGCGGAAGGCGAGCGCGCCCTGCCAGCGCAGCATCGGTCGTCCATCGCAGCCGTCGGCGCCGGCCGCGCGGGCGTCGCGCAGCAGCCGCGAGGGCGTGGCCGCGTAGGTCGTATCGAAGACGAAGTGGCCGGGGTGCAGCGCCGTCGCGCCCAGCGGGGAAGGGTCGTCGGCCTTGAGGCCGAGCGTGGTGCAGTTCACGACGAGGGCCTCGGCGGGCAGTATCGTCAGCGTGTCGAGCCCCGTCCCGTGCGCGCGGGGATCCGCGAGCGCCGCCGCCAGTTCGCTGGCTTTCGCGGCGTCGCGGTTATGAATCGTCAGGTGGGCGCAGCCCCCGTCGAGGCAGGCCGCCGCGACCGCCCGGGCCGCGCCCCCCGCGCCGAGGAGCACCACGGGTCGGCCTGCGACCGCGCGCCCCGTCCGCTCCTGAAGCGCCGCGAGGAAGCCTTGGCCATCGGTGGTGTGGCCGGTCCAGCCCGTCGGGGTGGCGATGAGCGTGTTCACCGACGCGGCGCGCCGGGCTTCGGCCGATAGTGACTCGACGAGCCCCAGGGCCTGCACCTTGTGCGGCACGGTCAGGTTCAGGCCGACGAACCCTTTCGCATGCAGCGTCCGCAGCGCCGCGGGTAGTTCCGCCGCGGTGACGTGGAGGCGATGATAGCGCCAGCCGGCCAGCTCGGGGTGGGTCGGGCCGAGCGCCGCGAGCGCGGCGCCGTGCATCGCCGGGCTGAGCGAATGGGCGATGGGGTCGCCGAGGACGCCAAGCTGCGGGCCGGGGAAGCTCGCCGCGGCCAGCGTCGCCGGCGTCAGGGTCTCAGGCGCGCTCATCGAGTTGTTCCAGGGCGCGGACGAAGCCCAGGTAGAGCCGGCTCGTGCGGTCGTCGCCTTGGGCTTCGTATTGGGAGACCAGGTTGCGGCAGCAACGCGCCAAGGTCTGTTCGGCGGAGACCGGTCCAAGGAAGGCCTCGTCGGCGGGCAGGTCGTTATCCAGCAACATGAGCTGGACGTCCGCGCGGGTGCGGAAGGCGCCGCCCTCGTAGCAGTCGATGTAGAGCGGTTCCCGGCCGCGGAAGACCCCGACCATGAAGCGCCCCGGCAGGCCGACCGGCTGCAGCGGGAGGCCGAGGCGTCGGCCGACGAGCAGGAAGACCAGACAGAGCGAGATGGGGATGCCGCGCCGGGTCGAGATCACCTGGGAAAGCAGGGACGAAGCCGGCGCGGAGAAGCTTTCTTGCGCTCCGCGGTAGCCTTCCTCTCCGAACAGCACGCGGCAGAGGAGCCGGCATTTCGCCCTTAGGTCCAGTGGCTCGGCGATCAGTTCCCGCGTGCGGGCCGCGAGCCGGTCGAGCTCGGCCGCATAGGCCGAGGGGGGCAGGGAAGGGGTGGCCACCCGTTCCAGGAGCAGGCAGGCCTCCTCCAGGTCGATCGGCCCGGAGCGCAGGTAGGTGAGGAACGTTTGGGCCGAAGCCTCGACCGTACGGAGGTCGGCGAGCAGGGAGTGCGCATGCGGGGCCAGCTCGGCCTTCGCGGCCAGCTTCTCGAGCCAGAGGATGCCGGCGGTGCCGGCCGCCTTCACGCGAGCGGCCACGGCCTGACGGACGACCGGGGAGGGGTCGTCGATGAGGCGCTCCAGGGCGGCCAGCTGCGCATCGGAAGTCATGCGTGAGGCAGTTTGGGCGAAGGCCCGCTGCGGGCAACACGGGACTGATCCCCGGATCGGCGGGGCAGGGCGACAACTCGTCCCGCTGGCGACGCGCTGTCACTCCGTCTGTCCCTCGGAAAAGGGCCGGAATCGCGGGTTTGGGCTTCGTCTTTGATCGCGCAGGAGGAAAACCAAGCCAGAATGCCTTTTGCCGCTTGGAACGGTTCGTGCAACCTCGATCCCATGACTACTCCTTACGGCAACCTGACCGACAAGACCACCGAGGCCTTGCAGCTTGCGACGACCGAGGCAATCAACCGTCGCCACTCTTCCCTGGAGCCCGCCCACGTGCTCGTCGCGCTGCTCGCCCAGGACGGCGGGGTCGCGTCTTCCCTGTTCCGCCGCGCCGGCAAGGATGAGCAGGCGATCGCCGCGGCGGCCGCCGCCGTCCTCGCCCGGCTCCCCAAACTGGCCCAGAGTGCCGGCCAGCCGAACCTCTCCGCCGATACCCATCAGCTGCTGCTGAAGGCGAAGGAGGAGGCCGAGACCATGAAGGACGCCTTCGTGTCCGCCGAGCACGTGCTGCTCGCCCTGGCCGAGACCCCGTCGCTCCGCGCGGCTTTCGAGCAGCAGGCCTTCGGTCGCCGCAATATCCTCGGCGCTCTTCAGGCCGTCCGCGGCGCCCAGCGCGTGACCTCCGCCAATCCCGAGGCGACCTACGAGGCGCTCGAGAAGTACGGCATGGACCTCACCGCCCGCGCCCGCACCGGCAAGATGGATCCGGTGATCGGCCGGGACGAGGAGATCCGCCGCGTCATCCGCATCCTTTCCCGCCGCACGAAGAACAACCCCGTGCTCATCGGCGAGCCTGGCGTCGGCAAGACCGCCGTGGTCGAGGGTCTGGCGCAGCGCATCGTCAATGGCGACGTGCCCGAAGGTCTGCGCGACAAGACGTTGTTCTCCCTTGACATGGGCTCCCTGCTCGCCGGCGCCAAGTACCGCGGCGAGTTCGAGGAACGCCTCAAGGCGGTGCTGGCCGAGGTGAAGAACGCCGAGGGCCGGATCCTCCTGTTCATCGACGAGATGCATACGCTGGTCGGCGCCGGTAAGGCCGACGGCGCGATGGACGCCGCCAACCTCCTCAAGCCCATGCTGGCCCGCGGCGAGCTGCATTGCATCGGCGCGACCACCCTCAAGGAGTTCCGCGAGCACGTGGAGAAGGACCCCGCCCTCGAGCGTCGCTTCCAGCAGGTGCTGGTCGAGCCGCCGAGCGTGGCCGACACGGTCTCCATCCTCCGCGGCCTGAAGGAACGTTTCGAGGTCCACCACGGGGTGCGCATCGAGGACGCCGCCCTGGTCGAGGCCGCCAGCCTCTCGGATCGCTACATCACCGCGCGTTTCCTGCCGGACAAGGCGATCGACCTCATCGACGAAGCCTGCGCCCAGATCCGCACCGAGATCGACAGCGTGCCGTCCGAGCTCGACGCGCTCAACCGCCGCGTGCTCCAGCTCGACGTCGAGGAGTCCGCGCTCAGGCACGAGAAGGACGACGGCTCGAAGGCCCGCCTCGCCGCGCTCCGCAAGGAGCTGGCCCAGGCCCGCGAGGAGCAGACGGAGTTTCGCGCCCGCTGGCAGGCCGACAAACAGGCCGTGACGAAGGTCCGCGACGTCCGCGAGAAGCTGGAGACCGCCAAGGCCGAGATGGCCCGCGCCGAACGCGCGGGTAAGCTGGAGGAGGTCGCCAAGCTGCGCTACGGCGTCATCCCCGAGCTCGAGAAGGAGGCCGCGCGCCTTGAGTCCGGGGCGAAGTCCGCCACGGGTCTCTTCCGCGAGACCGTCACCCCCGAGGAGGTCGCCGAGGTGGTGGCTCGCTGGACGGGCGTACCGGTGAGCAAACTGCTCGCGGGCGAACGCGAGAAAATCCTGCGCCTGGCCGACAGCCTCAAGGCCCGCGTCATCGGGCAGGACGATGCCGTGCGCGCCGTCGCCGAGGCCGTCCAACGCTCGCGCGCCGGTGTCCAGGACCCGCGCCGTCCCGTCGGCTCGTTCCTCTTCCTCGGCCCCACCGGCGTCGGCAAGACCGAGCTTGCCAAGGCCCTCGCCGTCGAGCTGTTCGACAACGAGAAGGCGATGATCCGCATCGATATGTCGGAATACATGGAGAAGCACGCGGTCTCCCGCCTAGTCGGCGCGCCGCCCGGCTACGTCGGCCACGAGGAAGGCGGCCAGCTCACGGAAGCGCTCCGTCGCCACCCCTACGCGGTGGTCCTGCTCGACGAAGTCGAGAAGGCGCACCCGGAGGTCTTCAACATCCTGCTGCAGGTCCTCGACGACGGTCGCCTGACCGACTCGCAGGGCCGGACCGTCGATTGCCGCAATGCGATTTTCATCCTCACCTCCAACATCGGCAGCCGCCATATCGCCGAGCACGCCGGCTTTGGCCTAACCGAGAGTGTGCGCGAAGCCGTCATGACCGACCTCCGCGGCCACTTCCGTCCGGAATTCCTCAACCGCATCGACGAGGTCGTGCTCTTCCGCCCGCTGGGCGAGGAACAGGTGGCGACCATCGCCGGCCTGTTGTTGGAGGGCCTGAATGCCCGCCTCGCGGCCAAGCGCATCCGCCTCGAGCTCACGCCCGAGGCCCTCGCCTGGATCGCCGCCCGCGGCTTCGACATCGTCTATGGCGCCCGTCCGCTCCGCCGCTTCCTGCAGCGCGAGCTCGAGACGCCCCTGGCCCGCGACCTCCTCGGCGGTAAGATCCCGGACGGCAGCCTCGTCCGGGTCCGCCGGGACCAGGAAGCGCTCGCCTTCGAGGTCGTGGCCGGCGGGTTTTCGGATTGAAGAAGCCCCGCGCCCGCTGAATCCTGTCGGCCATGACCGCTACGCGCATCCGCTGCGGGGTGGCCGGCACGGGTTCGCTCGGCCAGCACCACGCCCGTATCTACTCGACCCTGCCCGGCGCCGAACTTGCCGGCATCTTCGAGCCGAATGACGCCCGCGCGGCCGAAATCTGCGCCAAGCACGGCTGCCGGCGCTTCGCCACCCTCGATGAGATGGCGGCCGCCTGCGACGCCGTGAGCGTCGTCGTCCCGACCAATCATCATGCCGCCGTCGCGCTGCCCTTGCTGGCCAAGGGCGTCCACCTCCTGATTGAGAAGCCGATCTGCGTCACCCTCGCGGAGGCCGCCCAGATCCTCGAGGCCGCCGCCAAGGCCGACCGCATCGTCCAGGTCGGACACATCGAGCACTACAACCCGGTGATGTCCTACCTCGAGCAGGCCGTCGTCGACGCCCGCTACATCACCGCCGAGCGTCTGGCTCCCTTCACGCCCCGTGGCACCGAGGTCGGCGTCGTGCTGGACCTGATGATCCATGATATCGGTATCGTCCTGCAGCTGGCCAATTCGCCCGTCGAGCGCATCGACGCTGTCGGCGTCTCGGTCGTCACGAAGACCGAGGATATCGCCAACGCCCGGATCGCGTTCAAGAACGGCTGCGTCGCCAACCTCAGCGCCAGCCGCGTCTCGCTGAAGAAGAACCGCGAGATCCGGGTCTTCCAGACCGGCGGCTACCTCTCTATCGACTTCATGGGCCAGAAGGGCCACACCGTGCGCGTCGACCCGACCGCCGAGGGCGGCTTCGCCAAGGAGGAGATTCCGATCGAGAAGGGTGAGCCCCTCGCCATCGAGCTCGCCTCGTTCACCGCGTGCGTCCGCGACCGCAGCCGACCGAAGGTCAGCGGCGAGCTGGGTCGTACCGCCCTCGAGGTCGCCATCCAGATCACCGAGCAGATCCGCGCCGGCATGGCGCGCCGATGAGCTCCTTCCCGGCCATCCCCGGCGCGTTCGACCGTCCTCGCTCCGGCGAGGTCGACGTCCTGGTCGTAGCCGGCGAGCACTCGGGGGACCAGCATGCGGCCAAGCTCGTAGCCGAACTGCGCGCCGCCCACCCGCGGCTGCGTATCGCGGCCTTCGGCGGCCCGTGCCTGCGCGAGGCCGGTGCCCAACTGCTGTTCGATATGACGGGTTTCTCCGCCGTCGGCATCGTCGAGATCCTGGCCGCCTACCCGTTCTACCGGAAACTCTTCGACCGCATGGTCGCCTGGACCCTGCGCTGGAAGCCCCGGCTCGTCATCCTGGTCGATTACCCCGGGCTTAACCTTCGGCTGGCCGATCGCCTGCGTCGCGGCGGCCTGTCCCGCGCCGGCGGCGGCGAGACGGCGGTGATCCAATACGTCAGCCCGCAGCTCTGGGCATGGAAACCCAAGCGCCGCTTCACCATGGCGCGGGATCTCGATGGCGTCGGGACGATCTTCCCCTTCGAGCCGGCGGTCTACGCCGACACCGGCCTGGACGCCCGTTTCGTCGGGCATCCCTTCGTCGAGGCCGGGCATGAGTCGCCGCTGCGCTACGAGGCGGAGGGCCCGGTCCTCCTGCTGCCGGGCAGCCGCCCCAAGCCGGTGCGGAAAATTTTCCCCGCGCTGGTCGAAGCCTTCGCCGGTTTCCGCCGTACGCACCCCGGACGACGCGCTTTGGTCCTGCACACCGGGGGCGAGGTCCATGCTGAGCTTTACCGCTTCTGCGCCGAGTACGGTGATGCTGCGAAGGGCATCGACCTGCGCCCGGTGTCCGAGGGGCCCGTCGGCGCGAGCGCCGCGCTCGTCAGTTCCGGCACGATGTCGCTCACGGTCGCCCTCGCGGGTATCCCGGGGGCGGTCGTGTATCGCGCGAACCCGTTGACCTGGGTCGTCGGCCGTCGCCTCATCGCTGGGCGGGTCGATCATCTGGGCATCGCCAATATCCTCCTTAAGCGGCCGGCCTGGCCGGAGTACCTGCAGTCGGCTTGCGAGCCGCGGGCGCTCGCCGTGCGACTCTCGGCCTGCGTCGACGACCCCGCCCTCCGGACCGCCGCCGCCGCGGATGCCGCGGAGCTTCGCGCCGGGCTCTCGGCGCGCGCCGGGGCGACGCCCGCCGAATGGGCGGCGACCTTCCTGCGTCCATGAGTGCTCCGCTGCGCATCGCCGTGCTCGGTTGCGGTTATGTCGGCGCGGAATTCGCGCGCCAGGCCCGGGCCGCCGGTCATGACGTCCTGGGCGTGGTGCGCAGCATCGACTCCCGCGACCGGCTCCGGGCCGAGGGCCTGGCGGCCGAGGCCTTTGATCTCTTCGCGGGTGATTGGTCCGCCTTGCCCGCCGCGTTCGACGTCGTCGTCTACGCCGCGAGCACGGGCGGCGGCGGCCCCGAGGCCTACGCCCTCGCCTACGACGTCGGCGTGAAGCGGGCGCTCGCCTGGGCCGCCGCGGTTGGCGCACAGACCTTCGTCTTCACCAGCTCCACCGGCGTGTATCGTCAGGATGACGGCCGTATCGTCGACGAAGAGAGCGTCGTTGGCGGTGCCCCGACCGCGGACGCGATCCTTGGTGGTGAGCGCGCGGTTTTGAATTCCGGTTTCGCCAAGGCCCGCGTGCTGCGTTTCGGCGGACTCTACGGTCCCGGTCGCCACCACCTCGTCGACCAGCTGCGTCGCGGCGAGCACGTCATCGGCGGACGCGTCGATCACTACATCAATTACCTGCACCGCGATGATGCCGCGTCGGCGCTGCTCGCCGCACTCGTCGCTGGTCCGGACGGCGCACGCGTCTACAACGTCGGCGACGGCTGTCCCGTGACGAAGGAAGCGCTCGCGCGTTGGATCGCGAAACGCCTCGGCCAGCCGGCGCCGGTCTTTGATCCGTCGGCCCCGGCGGGGCCGCGGGTGGCCAAAGGCGGCCGGACGCAGCCGAGCCGCCTCGTGGCGACGGGCCGGATCCGGGCTGAACTGGCCTGGAAGCCCGCTTTGGCGGATGTTTTCGCCGGATTGGCCCCTTTCCTGGGCTAAGTAATCCATAGGGCTGTTGCGGGCTCTTACCTCGTTAGCCATGAAACCGTAACAATCGCATGAGAGGATGCCTTCGCATTCGCACCATCTCATGAACCACCGCATCAAGCAGTTCCTCGTCGCCGCCGCTGTCCTAGGTAGCGCTCACACCGCGCTCGCCGCCGATCGCAATCCCGCCCTCGACATTCTCGTCAAGAAGGGACTCATCACCGCCGAGGAGCGCGCGCAAGCTCTCGAGACGGCGGCGATCTCCAAGCTCGCCGAAGGCCCCAAGAAGGCAGCTTGGTATGACACGCTGAAGATCGACGGTTACACCCAGGTCCGTCAGACCGAGCAGCTGAATGACGCCGCCAAGCTCATCGGCGGTCTTCCGGCCGACCGCTCTGTCGACCCCGTCCAGTCGATCGTTATTCGCCGCGCCCGTTTCAAGATCACGGGCGATATCGGCCGTGTGTCCCTCTATACCCAGTTCGATCTGGCGGCCAGCGTCGACTCCGGCACCTCCCGCAACTTCGGCCTCCAAACGCGCGACATCTACGCTGACATCGCCCTCGATGAAGCCAGGGAGCATCGGATCCGCGTCGGCGTCTCCAAGGTGCCTTACGGTTGGGTTAACCTCCAGTCCTCCCAGAACCGACTCGCCATCGAGCGTCCGGAAGCCCTCAACTCTGCGGTCGAAGGCGAACGCGACCAGGGCGTCTACTACATGTACGCCGACAAGGACAGCCGTGCCCTCTTCAAGAAGCACAACGCCGACGGCTTCAAAGGCTCGGGTGACTACGCGGTGTTCGCCGCCGGTTTCTTCGGTGGCACCGGCCTGAACAAGGCCGACAATAACGGCGAAGTCCACTCGCTGATCCGCTTCACTTACCCGTGGGTCACCGCCAGCGGCCAGATGTATGAAGCCGGCCTCGGCGGTTACGCGGGTCGCTTCATGGTCACCCCGGCCGCGATCACCGGCGCCGGTACCCCTGCGGCAGCCACTGAGCGCCAGAAAACCGACGGCTTCAAGGATCGCCGCGCCTCCGCCCACTTCATCATGTTCCCGCAGCCTTGGGGCATCGAAGCCGAGTGGACCACCGGTCAGGGCCCTCAGCTGAACAACGCCCGCACGATCATCGACGAATGTTATCTCGAGGGCGGCTACATCCAGGCCAGCTACCGCTACCAGTATGGCGAAGGCTCCGAGCTCATCCCCTTCGTCCGCTGGAACTACTATGACGGCGCCCGCAAGTTCGGTACCAACGCCCATAAGATGGTCGTTAACGACCTGGACCTCGGTTTCGAGTGGCAGTGGCGCCCGGAGCTCGAGCTCTCGATGATGTACTCGCTCACGGGTGAGCGCACCAACGCCGCCGGCACCGCCATCATCAAGGATGCCCGCCGCCTGGCTATCCAGCTCCAGTTCAACTACTAAGCCGATCTAAAGGTCGGGATATGCTTCGAGGGCCGGCAGGAATGCCGGCCCTCTTTGTTTGGCGGATTCGCCGACCAGCCCTGGCCTTGCGGTCTGGGCTGTTTCGTATCCATGCCAGGTCATGGCCGACCGCCTCACCGTCGCCCAGCGCAGCGCCCTGATAGCCAAGGTGCGGGCGCGGGGCAATGCGACCACCGAGCTGGCTTTGGCCCGGGTCCTCCGCGCCGAGGGCCTGATTGGTTGGCGACGTCAACGCCTCCTCACGGGGCGGGGCGGCGCGTGGAAGGTCCGCCCGGACTTCATCTTCCCTCGCCGGCGTTGGGCCGTCTTCGTCGATGGCTGCTTCTGGCATGGCTGCCCCCGGCACGGGACGCGGCCGAAGGGGCGCGCCGCCTTCTGGCGGCGGAAGTTCGTCGCCAGCCGGGCCCGCGACCGGCGCAACACCCGTCAGCTGCGGGCCGCCGGTTGGCGCGTGCTACGGCTGTGGGAGCATGAGCGGCGGGCCGCCTTCCGGCCAGCGCTCCTCCGTAAACTTCGCCGCTTCACGTCCGCTCCCGCCAACAAAAAACCCGGCCAGTCGGCCGGGTTTTCGGGGCGAAACCGCGGGGCGGCTCAGCGCGCGCGGTAGTTCGGAGAAGGGTTGTCGAACCCCTTCATGTCGGCCTTGAGGCGGGCGGTTTCCTCCTCGAGCGCGGCGAGCTTGGTCGTCGCTTCGGTCAGCTTGCCGTTGGCGTCGCGCAGGGCGAGGGAAGCCTGTGCAAGGTCGCCTTCGGCCTTCTTGGCCTTGGCCAAGGCTTCGCGCAGGTCGGAACCGTCGCGGAGCTTGGCGATCTCGGCGTTCACCTCGTTGAGGCGGGCGGCGGCTTCAGAGCGGGCCTTCTCGAGTTCGGCGATCTTGGTGGCGCCGGCCTTCAGGTCGGCCAGGGCTTGGGCCAGGTCATCGCTGGTCTTCTTCGTGCTGTCGACGGTGGCCTTGGCGGCGTCCTTGGCGGCGGCTTCGCCGGCGAGGGCGGCCTTGGCGCGGACTTCCGCCTCGAAGGTCTTGCGTTCGGCGGCGGCGACCTTGGCGCCGGAGGCGCGGATGGCGGCGAGGGAATCCTCCTTGGCCTTGACGACTTCCTGTTTGGCCAGGTCGGCGTCGTTGAAGGTCACGATCGTGACGCCGGCGAGGGCGGCGGCCACGAGGCTCAGGATGGTGGTGGTGGGATTCATGATTTTCGCCAGACTTTGGCCGAAAACCCCCGGGGGTCAAGCGCCTACGGGCTTCAGGAAAGGCGGTTCTTGTAGTCCGCGTAACCGAAGCGGCGGACCACTTCCGTCCGCCCGGTCGCCGGGTCGAAGCTGGCGATGGCGGGCAGAGGCACGCCGTTGAAGGTCGTGTTCTTGACGAAGGTATAATGGGACATGTCCAGGAACACGAGGCGCTGTCCGACCTGGAGGGGGGCGGCGAAGGAGTAGTCCCCGATCACGTCGCCCGCGAGGCAGGTGGCGCTACCAAGGCGGTAGGTGTGGGGCAGTTTGCCGGGTAGGTCCGCCCCGACGATGTCGGCCCGGTAAGGCATCTCCAAGGTGTCGGGCATGTGACAGGTCGCGGAGAGGTCGAGGATGGCGATGTCCACCCCGTTGTGGACCAGGTCGAGCACCGTGCCGACCAGCACGCCGGTGCCGATGCCGATGGCCTCGCCGGGTTCGAGGTAGACCTGGAGGTGCTCGCCCCAGCGCTGGCGGAAGCCCGTGATGATGCGGACGAGACGGTCGAGGTCATAGCCCGGACGGGTGATGTGGTGACCGCCGCCGAAGTTCACCCACTTCATCTGCGGGAGGAACTCGCCGAACTTCGCCTCGAAGGCCGCGACCGTCCGCTCGAGGACATCCGCGCCCTGCTGGCACATCGTGTGGAAGTGCAGGCCGTCGAGTCCGTCGAGGTCGGCCGGATCCTTGATCTCGGAACGGAGCGTGCCGAGGCGCGAGCCGGCCGCGCAGGGATTGTAGAGCTCGACGTCGACCTCGGCGTGCTCGGGGTTGACGCGCAGGCCGAAGGAGATTTTGCGCCCAGCGTCTCGGGCCGCGGCCCGGTGGCGCTTCCACTGCGAGGGTGAGTTGAAGGAGATGTGATCGGCGATGCGGAGCAGGTGCGCGAACTCCTCGTCCTTGAAGGCCGGCGAATACGCGTGCACCTCGCCGCCGAACTCCTCGCGGCCGAGCAGGGCCTCGTGCAGGCCCGAGGACGTGGTCCCCACGAGGTACTTCGAGACGAGCTTCGCCTCGCTGAACTGGGCGAAGCCCTTGAGCGCCAGGAGGACCTTGGCGCCCGAGCGGTCCATCACCGAGCGCAGGATGCGGAGGTTCTGTTCCAGCAGGCCGCGGTGCAGCACGTGGCAGGGGCTCGGGACCTGGGAAAGGTCGACCTTCGCGAAGGCATCGGTGAGGGCGTCGGACACGGGGGAAAAGTTGGCGGGCGCGGGACGGGGCGCAAATGAAAAGCCCGCCGGGTGGCGGGCTTCGTCGGGGCGCCGGTCAGACGGCCAGTTC